>NZ_JAUSTU010000003.1:0-290018 GCF_030813005.1 Anoxybacillus andreesenii | reverse complement strand
AAAATAAAAAGGAAACGAAAGTGACGGTTGCGAACTTACTTCATCACCGTCACTTTCGTTTCCGAATAGAACGCCATTAAATATGACTCTTAACAGTAGACAGTCAAAAATACGAAAAGATCATTGCTTTAGTAAGAAGACCTCTTGAGATGAAACATCCCAATCTACTTGAAGTCATATGTGATTTTGAGAGACTTGAGGAAGTAGAGCAATATTTAAAGGCTGATGATGTGTTTTGTACGTTAGGAACCACGATCAAGAAGGCGAAGACAAAGGAAGCGATGTATCGAATTGATGTAGAATACCCGATTGCCATTGCAAAAATGGCTAGGGAAAAGGGAGCAAAACAGTTTTTAATCGTAAGTTCTATGAACGCAAATAAAGAATCCCGCTTGTGGTATCCAAGGATGAAGGGAGAACTTGAGGAGAAACTAAAAGGAATTCCCTATGAAGCGATGTTGATTTTTCAGCCTTCACTATTGTTGGGGGATCGTAGTGAATTTCGCCTATTCGAGAGTATCGGTATTTGGATAGTTCGTGGTTTAGGTCGAATATTTGGCAATGAATTAAGGAGTCGAATGGGAATAGAGGCAAAGACTGTTGCTACTGCAATGTTTCTAGTTGCTCAGAGAGAACATAAAGGGTTCCATGTTTATTCCACTAGACAAATGGAAGACATTCGCAAGTCTTTTGACATTTAATTTTTAAAGGGGCATTACCCTATCTTTATTTCCACTTTTATAGGGTTCATCCTGTTGAGAGATACCGAACCTGTTAATGCTTTACTCCGTCTTTCAGGTAATTCACAGTTGATCAGCGTTATGGGCATTGGTGGATTGCTCCTGCTCATTCAAGTGAGCTATACAATCAGTTTGAAACCAAGTAAACTGAATTGAAATTGTGTTTATGGAGTCTATCAACTAGCCGCAGGCGCTTATTGTTTTAAAAGGGATGTTTTTATAGGAAGGAAAACTGCCTAACCTTCTTGAATAAAGAAACAAGAGAAATGACTAACTATTTAAAGGAGCTATATGTTTACCATGAACATAAATATAAAAAAATGTACCCTTGCGGATCTACACAAGCTTCAAGAAATAAGTTATGAAACTTTCTACGAGACATTTAAGGATCAGAATTCACCTGAAAATATGCAGGCCTATTTGGAACGGGCGTTCAACTCAGAGCAATTAGAAAAAGAATTATCCCATCGGTCTTCGCAATTCTTTTTTGTGTATTTAGATGGTGAAGTCGCTGGGTATTTAAAGATTAACACGGATGATGCTCAGTCTGAGGAAATGGGCAATGAATCGCTAGAAATCGAAAGGATTTATATAGGAAGTAATTTTCAAAAACATGGCCTTGGTAAACAGTTGTTCAATAAAGCAATAGAAATAGCCAAGGAGCTTGATAAAAAGAAAGTTTGGCTCGGTGTATGGGAAAAGAATAAAAATGCGATTGCCTTTTATAAGAAAATGGGGTTTGTTCAAACGGGAGCCCACTCTTTTTTTATGGGGGATGAAGAACAAACGGACTTTATCATGACCAAAACACTTTGAAGGAGGATACTCTTGTATATACCAAAGCACTTTCAAATGGATGATGAAGAGGTTATTTATGATTTTATCGAAAAGCATGGATTTGCGCTTCTTTTTTCGCAGCATAAAGGAGAACCGTACGCGACTCATCTTCCATTAGAACTAAATAAAGATGAACATGCTTTATATGGCCATTTTGCCCGTACCAATGAACAATGGAAGGATATTGAAAACCAGCAAGTTCTTGTTGTTTTTCAAGGGCCCCACTGTTATATCTCGCCAACCTGGTACGAAACAACTAAGGCTGTACCGACTTGGAATTACGTGACTGTCCATGTGTATGGACAACTGGAAATAATAGAGGATGGTAAAGTAATATACGACTCGTTGGATGACTTGGTTAATAAATATGAAGGCCCTGATAGCCCGTACAATTTAGCAGAAATTGAACCTGGTTTTATCGATGGAATGATGAAAGGAATTGTGGCGTTTAAAATCAACATCACGAAAATTGAAGGAAAAGCAAAATTAAGCCAAAATCATCCGAGGGAACGACAAGAGTTAATCATTAAACAATTGGAAAGTACCTCTATTCAGAATAATTTGCAAGTGGCGGCACTTATGAGGAAAAATCTTCAAGAAATTAAAAACAAGTAATGATAATAGTTAATTAATGGGGGAGGAATATGTCGAAGAAATGGTTTAAGAATTCCAGAATGATAGATCAATCGAAACTTAACGCAAAACAAATCATCATCCAATTGATTTTTTGTTTCATTCTTGGAGTTATTTTAGGGGTATTAGCGAAATTTAGTGATACCTTCCCAGCGAATGGTGCTATAGGAATGTTCTTTAACTTTATAAGTGACATTACAACTAATATTGGGATATGGGTGGCACTGGCAACGCTCATTGCTGTATGGAGTAGAAATCCTTTCATTGCGGCTATAAAAGTATTAACATTTTTCTTCGGAATGTTGCTAGCATACTATATTTATTCGCAAATGTTATTTGGTTTTTTCCCAACCTATTATTTTTTGCATTGGGGAATCATTGCATTGCTTTCTCCTTTTGCTGCTTACATCGTCTGGTACAGCAGAGGTGAAGGATGGGGAGCAGCCATTTGTGCGGCATTGCCTATCGGTTTGTTACTCACACAAGGATATCCATTCTTTTATGTCTTTTCCATTGTGACTGGGTTTGATTTATTTGTTGCTATTTTGTTGCTTGTATTGCTGATGAAATCAAAGTGGCAGTATTTAAAGGTGGTACCTTTGTCCATATTGATGTTTATCATATTGAGAAATTTTAATATTCTATCGTATATTTTTGGTGGTTTTTAAAATATGTTGAAATTGTTTATCAACTATCGGGATGGGGACTGGCTGTTGGATGAAAAAGGACAAGTAAAAGGAGTTATTAAATGCCTGAACAAAACGACGATTCGTTTAAAAATATGAATTTAAAAGACAAAGTATTAACAGTTATCGGAATTGCGCTCTTAATTATTCTGGTCCTCGGTTTTGTTTTCGGGATTTATTATTTTGGTTTCGTAGGAATATTCGAATTACTTGGTGTTCAATATCAATCTTTTTCGTCATTGGCTATATTTGTTGTCTGCTTCTTTATTTTAGGGATATTTGTTGATCTATTTTTTGGTGCTATGGCTAAAGTAGCCGTTGAAAACGAAACAGGAAGGGTAAAATCATTCTGTATTGAGCTGCTGTTGGCCTTTACATCGAACTGGCTCGTTCTTTTTTCAGTGGATGCGTTTATGGAGAGTATTACCCTTTCCTTGAAAGCGAAATTAATCGTTTCCTTCCTGTTAGCCTTATTGGAAGTAATTTTTGATAACAAAAAGAAAAGTAGCTTATTGCAAAGGGAATTGTAAAAAACAGGTAGAACTATGTTAATTACCAGGGGTATTGGATGTGTAGGGTGTAAGCAAAGATGAGGTTTATTCAGCAAAGGGTCAGCTTAGTTAATAAAAAGTGACTTCATGGCGAAAGAGGAGGGGGAAGGCATGGATAATAACAAGTTTAAAGAGTTTATTGAAATTACAAAAAGACTAAATGAAATTGAGATTATTCCCTTATTAATGGGTTCAGTTGGATTAGAAATCGTTACTGGCAAGGGCTGGAATGCCCAAGACTTAGACATTCATGTACCTGGTGATAAAAGAGGCTGGGAGGTTCCGCCGGAATTATCTATATTTAACTGGAATCCTATCATGACAATCATGAATTCAATGGGATATAAACTAATTGATTTGCATGAGCATGAGTTTTCGAAAGAAGGATTATCCGTTGAATTCGGTATTATTGACACATTACCAGATTTTGCAGGAGTACCATTAGAAGAATTAGAATTACATCGAGAGGGAGAAGTAGAGTATTATTTATTAAATCCTAAGCGATATCTATCTGTTTACGAGTCTTCTTCGAAAGATAGTTATCGAGCAGATAAAAATAATCATAAAGATCTTAAAAAAATCGAATTCTTAAAGAGTATGGTATTTGATGACTAACCAATATTTTGTGTTCATATATTAAGAAAAATATTAATTGGTATAAAATAGAATTAGTGTATTTTAGAAAAAGATATGGGAGCGTGTTCATGAAAAGAGTAGATGTGGTTTATTCACTTATTTATGATGAAAAAGAAGAAAAGGTATTGATGGTTAAAAACACCAAATATGATAATTGGTCTTTACCGGGTGGTTCAGTTGAACAGGGTGAAACACTAGCACAAGCGGCTATTCGCGAGGCAAAGGAAGAAACAGGCTTAACCGTTGAGATAGACCACATACTTGCTGTAAATGAAGCTTTTATGATGGAGCATAATAATCATGCCATTTTTATAACTTTTAAAGCAAGAATAATTAGCGGTGAAATTTTAATACAAGATACTGAAACCATTTCAGAAGTAAGATGGGTGAGTTTAAAAACAGCCGGTGAAATGATGCCTTATCATAAAAATGGGATTAAATATTTGCTGGATAAATCAGTTCCTTATGTATTTCAAGGCGTAGTGAGCTAATAAAACTCCTACTAATATAGTTGAAAGGCTTAAGACTCCTCTTTTTTAAAAGAGGAGCCATTTTCAACATTACTCGCTAGCTGTTGCAAAGAATCCCAGCGACACAGACAATCGATTCCAACTAATGATTTGGTTGATCGCAAATACTAAATTGACGTATTCTTTTTCACTGAAATGCTGGCGGGTACGTTCATATAGTTCGTCTGGAACCCTTAATGTTGCTACCTGTGCCACATATTCAGTCAGCTCTAGGGCAGCCTTCTCAACGTCGGTGTAAAAATCACACTCCCTCCAAACGGTAACACAGTACAAACGTTGTTCGGTCTTTCTAGGCAGGGGCCAAGGTCCTTTTCCGTCTACTCAAAACAACTTTCTGCCAGTACAACGAAGCCCTCTATGACAGAGGAACATGCCTTTCCAGTTTCCTTTATAACCGTTGTTTGAATATATTGGCCATCTTCGTTTAAAAGATAAACTTGAATCATATTAAAAAGTGGATTGACAATCCAATATTCTTTCACTCCATATTGCATATATAGATTTAATTTTACAACCAAGTCATGGGATTGATTTGATGGCGAGACAATCTCAATAATCAACGTAGGGACACCAACATATTTTTGTTCCGCAAGCCCTGATTTGTCACAAATCACAGTTATATCAGGAATGACAACCTTTGTATCTTCAATTGTTTCGCTCTTCAATTCTATATCAAAAGGAGCGGAAAACACTTCACATGATTTCTCATTTAATAAATTAAATAGTTGGGATGACAATCTCATGGAAATACGTTGATGCTTTGTCGAAGGAGAAGGAGACATAAAGACCATTCCATCTATATACTCCCATAATCCATCATTTGACTCTCTGAATTCGTAGTATTCTTCTAGTGTCATTCGATTTTCTTTTGGAATTTTCACCCTATCCTCCCCTTTCTATTTCCGAGCACTGAATTTCTACTTCTATTATACGTTAATATCCTGTTTCATCCAATCATGTCTTCTCATTGTTCAATTAATATGGGTTCCTTTCTTATGAGCCTTTAACAAGATTGAATGAATTAATTAAGTTTTTCTTTCGTAATATTGATCTTTCATATATAATTTAGAAGTTAATTTTCTACTGAGGAGGCGCTCCCCATGAAAACATCTGTGCCTTGCCCACAATGTGAGATTCCTATTACACTTGATGATTTTGAAGCTTTCTCTACGCCATTTACAATGAAGTGTCCACATTGCAGGGTAAGGCTAAAAGAAACCAGGGTCACCCCTTTATTGCTATTGATCTGTGCACTGATGATTCCTCTATTCATTTATTTAACGGAGTTCGTACAAAATTTTTTGGCAGGCTTCATTCCAGTTGTTGAAAAGATACCCTTGATCATTATTTTTTTGTGTGTCCTGTATCCTGTTTTTGCTCTGTATGAACGTTTTAACGGACTAGTCATGTTTAATAAAGGAAATCTTCATTTGAAGCATTCGTACAACGATTTTTGGGAATGGTTTCTAAAACATTCGGATGATTATTTTCACTTGAATGAAGAAAATTTTGAGTCTGCGTTTAAGGCCATCGAAAAACAGCTTCTAAAAATAAATCCTGCTCTGACTTTCGAATTCAGCGTCGATCTTATTGCTGGAAAACGGGAATTCATCATTAGTGCTGATGGAAATCTTGATGCATTTCCTGCCGTAGAAAAACTTACAATGGCCGCACCTGTGATGGAAAAATTCAAGGTTATTGCATTCCGACAAAGAGAGGAAGCTTCTGACATTCAGATTGGTGATGTCCTTTTAAAACCTGAAAATATGTTTTTTACCTATACAAGGCTCGATGGGTCATTAGATTTGGATATATATTTAAAGGACTCACCCACCAACGATGATGACTTTCTGGCCGCCGCCTTCATTCTTTTAGATGCAATGGTCGGTGAATATGACCTTGCTGTCAAGGTCGGCGACATAGAATTCCGACCTTATGAGGAAAGCATGTTTCTTCTTCCAATTTCCGAACTTCCTGGTTTAATCGATCAAGTTAGCAAAGAGAAGCTAAAAGGAATATAGAATTTAATATAGTTTTGATTTATTTTTGGTAAAAAATAGGAGGGGCGTTTGTGTGAATCAAGAAAAAACGGACTCCCGAATACTTTGAACAGGTAAATGAATCAAGAGAGAGGCCATACTTCAGGAAGGAAGTATGGCTATTCTAATTGCGATTTAGAACCAGTCTCTTCGATAACTGATAACTGCTTAAATTACATGGATATTAAGACTTAACAGGTACATATATTTCACAATAGGGTTTGCCATTCTTGAATAAGCAAGGACCGCTATACTCCTTATGGAAAGAGCAGGATTGTGCACTAACATTATAGAAATATAGATATACAGGAATTAGCAAAGGTTTGGGGGATTTGAAATGAAAAGATTCATCAAAGTCTCACTTTCAATCTGTATTTTAGTTTTTGGGGGTTTTGTGGCTGCAAGTAGCGGCTTACTGAAATTAGATAAGGATATTATCAAATATGAGGGGCGTATTTATTCCAATATTACGGAACTTGATTGGTTTGAAAAGGAAAAGAACAAATACCAAAAGGGGGAAGGTATTGGTGAAATTAAAAGAATATCAAAATCTTTTCTCACTCTATGGAATTTCTCCGCAACAAAATTACCGAAAGGAACTGCTTTGTATCATACCAATGATACAAAAGAAGGGATGAAACCACTCATAATATTAGCAGAAACGGAAGATCGGGGAATCTTATATTATAGATGGCTTCCCGAAGAATAATCAATACAACCAGCATGGAGGCAATCCTTGAGTAAGCAGGTACTTTTTTACACACCGTATCGAAAATGCGTTCTCATAGAATTGTTCACCGAGGACAAAAAGATAAACCACTGCTTATGAGTTTTAATACAGAATATGGAAAAATAACAGGAACATAGGAGGTATGAAATTTGAAGATCCAAAAAATAGATCATGTGGGTGTAATCGTAAATGATCTCGCTTCTGCTAAAGAGTTTTTTCTCGATTTTGGACTTGAGCTAAAAGGGGAATGGGAAATGGAAGGAGAGTTGATGGGATATGCAGTTGGGCTTAATGACGTTAAAGTAGCGTGTGTAGGATTGGGAACGCCAGACGGTCGGGCATGGATAGAGCTAATCAAATTTTATACGCCGTCAGATGAAAAAGGTATTCAGCAATCCTTTGCGAATACGCTGGGTATCCGACATATTGCATTTTCTGTGGAAAATATTGAAGCGATTATTGCCAAATTGAAAAAGAAGGGTACGGAAATCTTTAGTGAGATACAGCAATATGAAGAAAGTTATAAATTATGCTACGTTCGTGGTCCGGAGGGAATTATTTTGGAGTTGGCTGAGGAAATCAAATAAGCACGGGGTGTTAAAAAATATGAAACAATTGGGGACGCTATACTTTTGCTGTGTGATTTTGTAGTCTTAAGTATGTGATTTCCCTTGATATTAACCTTGATTTCATCTGGTACCTTTCTGACCAAGTAGAAGAAATAAAAAAACATAGAAATTGTTTCTCTCATGATGCTTCTATCCTAAATTCTATAGTGCGTTTAAAATAGATAACCAAATAAAGCTTTGTTATGATGAATAAGAAGCTATTTGCAAGGGTGAGATCATGAAGAAGACATATAGCAATTTAAATAATGTTTCGAACAAAAAATCGTTTCAGGATATGCGTAAGTGGCAAAAAGAAAGACGAAATAAAACAAAAGATTTATCGGAAAATATCCCGCAATATCCAAACAAGAGGATTCAAGAACTTAAAGAAAATAGAAGCCGAACTTCCTACACTTGGATCGGGCATTCTACCTTTTTGATTCAACTGAATGGGCTTAATATCCTAACTGATCCGGTATGGGCAAAGCGAATGGGTTTTCAGAAACGATTGACTGAACCGGGAATTCCATTGGAGGAGCTACCAGAAATTGATGCTGTCGTCATCTCCCATGGCCATTACGACCATCTCGACTTTCGTACGCTAAAGAAGCTGAAAGGAAACCCGCAATATTTTGTTCCTGTTGGGATGAAGTCATTGTTTGCGAAAAAGGGTTATCACAATGTAATCGAAATGAGTTGGTGGGAAAGGGCTGAATACAAAGGGATCCATGTACACTTTGTCCCGGCGCAGCACTGGACAAGAAGAACGCTTACCGATATGAACACATCCCATTGGGGCGGGTGGATTTTTCAAACTGCTGGCGAAACGTTTTATTTTGTTGGAGATACAGGTTATTTCTCAGGGTTTAAGGAGATAGCGGAACGATTCACAATTGATATGGTGTTTATGCCAATAGGCGCCTATGAACCGGAGTGGTTTATGGCTGATTCACATATTTCTCCAGAAGATAGTGTGAAGGCCTTTATCGAATTAGAGGCGAAACAGTTTGTTCCGATGCATTATGGTGCCTATCGATTGGCAGATGACACAGGGCCCGAAGCCTTAGAGCGTTTAGTTCAAGCATGGGAAAAACAGGAGCTGCCGAAGGAACAATTACAGATCTTGCTTATAGGGGAAACCGTAATGTTATAGTAAAAAAACAACGCTTTTTGGAAGCATGGTGGAGCTTGAGAAGTAAACCACTATATCAAATCTTAAGTGAAATTATGCCCAAAAAATAGACATGTATTTTGACTAAGTTAAATCAAAATACGTGTCTATTTTCTGTTAGAGGGATACGTTTGTTATCGTTAATCTCCCTTATTGATTTGCAAGTGATAGGGCGTGATCCAATACTTTTGGTCCGTTTACAGTGCCGTAATCCATCATGTCAATTACATCGACAGGTACATTAAAGGGAGCTGCCATATTAGCAACCTGTTGTTTTATATACCTTATTTGTGGTCCTAGAAGGATAGCTTTAATTCTATCAGAGTTTCGATTAAGTTCTTCTTTTACATTTGATTCCGAAATTGCTTCAATTTCGATATTCAACCCTCTTGTTACAGCCTCATTTTGCATCTTTCTTGCTAAAATTGAAGTTGACATTCCACCAGCACAAGCCAAAATATATTTATCCATAAATTCTTTATGCATGGCCAGTGTTCACCTCCTTTTAAAAATATTATCATTTCTAGAACGAATGGTAAGGAATATTTCAATTATTCTATTATTTATTGTAAACATCAAGGTTGTGGTGATCGTTTAACAAGGGTCATCTCTATTTCTACAGAAGGAACAGGTGAGTGTAAGAAGGATTATTTTGTTATTTCTCGAATATTAATTAGATAAAAAAATTCAAGGAGAGATCAGATGCAAAAGAGTTTACAGATATTAGGGTATGTATTATTTATTTCGGGTATTATGTTATTCGGTCTAATGCATCTTGCTATTGCTTTATTCATTCCACATTTAGGAGGCTGGAGTTCCCCACCTGGAAAACTTGCAACAGTATTAAATGAAATGATAGGATGGGCTCCTTATATTTTCAGTATTATATTAATTATAGTTGGTGCATTAATTCTTATTAATAATTTATTGCAATTAAGTCAAAGAGATAAAGATTGATTTTTTTCAACAGATTTATTGATTTATTGATAAAAGAGAAACTAAGCATACTAAATAATCGTGTGATATAGAGAAAAAAAGTTTTCGGGGAGGATGGGGTTAGCATGGCCAAATATGAAAAGACCATTGTTGGTCAATTTGAGGAAGTAGTAAAACATTTGGAAAATGATATTAGTAATAGTGGAGTAACTATGAATAAAGTTGATGAAAGCAACTCCACAATTGGAGATACGAGAATTGCTGTTCGTGTTTACGATAAATATTTCATGAGAAATGGAAACAGAGCAAGTTTGAGCCTTACTGTAGTAGGTTCTAACAGTAATATCTTTATTTCTGCAATCGGTGCTGGTGGAGGAAGTGGAATATTTTTTAACTATAGTCTTGGTGCCGAAAGTGAAATGGTGGAAATCGTGCAAAAAAGTATAGAACAAATGGAATAATGCTTACTTTTATAAGAAATTAATGTAAAGGGTCATGTGTATGATTTTCTTTAATAAAGAAGAGGTTTATGTTGGATACTCAATGGAGGAATGTTCAAAGGTAAGAAGGAACCTAAAAAGTAAGAACATTAAATGTACCTACAAGGTTATTGACTTTTCAGCTCGATGGCTAGGGCAAGGGACCACTAGAGGAAACTTTGGAAGTTTCGGAATGAACAAGAATTACGAAAAACGGTATGTAGTATCTGTTAAGAAAAAAGATGCGGAGAATGCAAAATATTATATTCATTCTGGTTTGTCTTCATAAACGTAAAGTAGAATCATAGAATCACCTCTTTATTAAGTTGCCAGGGGAATAGTAAGTGTTTACTAAACAGATTGAATCGGAGAGATCGATTTGACTAAAACGCGGTGGAGCGAAAAACCTACTACACTCATCCCCTTGATTCTTAGTAATATCAAAGGCTTTGAGCCTCATGCTCGCCATGGGAAATTTGAACAAGGGCGGCAAGCTGCTTTGAAAAAAGAGCAAGAGTTATTAGAGCGCATGAAGCAATTACCACATTGTTTGTATCCATCAAAGGCCTAATCACTGAAGTCGGTGGTTTGATGACCCATGGAGCAGTTATCGCACGTGAATATGGCATACCAGCAGTTGTTGGGGTGGAAAATGCCACCAAATTGATAAAAGATGGAGAGTGGATTCGTGTGCATGGTACAGAAGGGTATATCGAAATAGTGTGATTGTTGAATATGCTGGATTTTAATTTGTAGCACAAAGGAGGAAATAAAGTGGGTAAAATTGTTGGATTTGAAATAAGCAGTCAGGAACCAGAAAAAGCAGTTAAGTTCTATTCAAATGTTTTTGGATGGGAATTTTCTGAGCCGCATTGGGATTACTGGGCAATGTCTGACGTTAAAGGCTCCGACAATAAAGGAATTATGGGCGGTATCAGTAAAGGTCCTTCCGATTACCCTCACGGAACACGCATCCAAATAGAGGTAGTTTCAATGGATGCAGCTATCTCTAAAGCTAAGGAAAATGGGGCAATGATCGTAAGAGAAAAGATGCAGTTTGATGAATTTTTTCTTGCCTTCTTAATTGATCCTACGGGAATTGGTTTTGGACTAATACAAAAGAAATATTGAAAAAATAGAAGAAACCAACTCCCCCATGGAAAAAGTTGGTTTCTGCCCATATTGAAATAAAGCATAGCAAACTAACCAATATAAACACCTTCACATGTTCCAGGAGCTGGTTCATAATAGCAGTGATTTTTAAACTGACCAGCAAAAGGCTGACCGTACCATGTAGGAGGGCATGGTGCATATGGGTTAAAATACCAAAGGGCATATTTTCCTGGGTGATTTCTCCAATACTCTAATACTTGTCGAGCTAACCTTCGTTCATTCGCCCTTGCAGGGTTGTAGAATAGATTCCCTTTTTGAACAGCTTCAAAAGAATAATTTCCACCTTGAACCTGAAAAATGACATCTTCCACTGATCTCAAACCTTTAAAATCCAAACAATTTGCGACTAGACGATTGACAATGACATTTCCCACATATAGCATGCCTTGATTTCCTTCCCCTTCAGCTTCTGCTCTCATCATCCTTGCTATTAAGTCAATATCCGCATCTCGATATGCTACTCTCGGCATTTAATCACCCCAAATTTATTGTATGAAAAATTTGAGTTGAAATGACAGATATCCATAATTGTTCCCGTTTTTCAATTTCAATGTGTATTCGCTGTTCATATTCGGTTGTCTATAATCATGAAAACTTTTGAAACCTAACGGAGCTAAAACCGTACTTAAGAGAGTAGAAAGATTGATGCATGAATAATATATTAGGGAGGAAAGTGAATATGGAGGATAAAAAATGCCTTAAATGTGGTGGTACTGAATTCGTAGAAGCTACAGATTATATGCCTGTTAAACCAAGCAAAATGTCCTTGAGTGGTTCAAACAAGATTTTCACATTTTGTCTAAAATGTGGAGAAGTTTTGTCGATTCGTATTGAAAATACAACTATTTTTAAAAAGTAGACAGACATTCCTGAATAAACCAACTTGGAAAAGAACAAGGGAAATTCTTATGGGGTTTCCCTTGATTATGATCCATCACTCCAACTTACATTCAGTATTCGGTGGAATCCAAAGTAGAGAGCAGCAAGAGCTAACAAAGGAGCAGTGTAATACAAAAATAAGTTATAATATGTTTTGATACACAATACTGTTTTAGGAAGTGGTCAAAATACTGTATGCCATATTTTTGTTTATACTTGCAGGCTTAGCAGAAATCGGTGGGGGATATATGATTTGGCTATGGTTAAGAGAAGGAAAAGCCTATTATTGGGGAATCGGTGGAGGAATAGCCTTAGCTCTATATGGTGTTATTGCTACATTTCAATCCTTTCCATCGTTCGGTAGAGTTTATGCTGCCTACGGAGGAGTATTTATTGTTCTTTCTGTACTTTGGGGATGGGGAATTGATAGAAAAACACCTGATTTGTACGATTGGGTCGGTGCAGGCATATGTTTAATTGGTGTAGCAGTCATATTATTAGCACCACGTCAATAATCGGAAATAAGGATGGGTGGGTGATTACAGCCAATGAATTGCACAATCCCTTTAATAGTCAAAACCTCTATCAAGAAAAGAGAAGAAATTGTTCAAGGTCATTTCTTCTCTTTCTGAAGTTAAATCAATTTTTCCAGCAATACAGTTGATCATTGACCATTTTTTCTACGCTCAGTTACGGTTTCCCCTGCAATGCCCCAATTATCGGTATCCACTTCATCAATAACAACAACGGTTGTATTTGGATTTTTCCCTAAAACATCCACAAGCAATTGTGTCGCTCCTTTAATCAGCTCAGCTTTTTTTTCTGGAGTAACACCTTCATTGGTAATTTTAATATTTACGTATGGCATTAAAATAACCCTCTTTCAATTTTATTTTAATGGAGAAGTACCTATTTTTGGAACTTGATCATATCGAATTCCATTTACAAGTAAGACCGCTCCAATTAATACAGCACATGCAGCACCTACCAAGGCAGTATCATAACTTTGAGTATAAGATGATAGAATTCCAGCAATTGCTGGCCCAATCATTTGGCCAACTGCATAAATAGCGGTTAAGTAACCAATGATTCGACTGCTATTTGTTGGATTCATTTGGCGCACCAATGTTGTAGCAAGTGTGGTAATTCCCATAAATGTAGCTCCAAATAGGAATGCACTGAACATCAAACTGGTTTGAGACAACCATAAGACAGGTAGTACAATACCTAGGGCTTGTAATGTCATTGAAAACATTAATGATTTGACAAATCCCCATTTATTAGCAAGTGTTGACCAGATGATACAGGATGGAATGGCACCTAAGCCAACAACCATCCATACAAACGCAGGGTCACTGCTAAAGGTAGAGGTCTTTTCGGCAATAGATACAATAAATGTCCCTGTTACAATGTAACCTAACCCTTCTAGTCCATAAGCGATAACTAACCAAGGAAGCCATTTGAGAGGAGGTACTTGTGTAACAACTATTTGTTCATCCCTTTTTATAACCGCATTATTGGAATCTTTGAGCCAAATCCAAACGAAGATAGTAAGAATTGCGCTAATAATGGCTAGTCCGATCCATACACCTTCCCACTCAAATAAATTGCTTAAACTTGGAATGAAGAGCGTAGAGAAAAAGATCCCACATCCAACCCCTGCATAAAATAAGCCTGACCAATTTGTTTTACCGCTGGCAGCCAGTTTATCTAGAACAATACTTGAAGCTAAAACAAAAATGAACGCACTTGCCACTCCAGAAATAAAGCGAATTAAAAGCATCTGAAAATAGAAGTGGGCAAGCCCCATGCTGAATGTTGTAAAAACGCTTAATACGAGGCTTATCCTTAAATAAAAGGTTCTATGCTTTTTCAAAGGGAGAACTCCTGCTAAAATCGCTCCAACCAAGTAACCTGCGTAATTACTTGATGCAAGGTAGCCGGCCATAGCATCAGAAAACGAAAGAGCATTTTGCATCAATGGAAGAATGGGGGTATAAGCAAATCTTCCAATTCCCATTGCGATCATTAATGAAAAAATTCCCCCAATCAGAAAGAGAAAAGGACGATGATTCAATTCTTCACCCCTGATTAAAATAATATCTACTTCCATATTTATCTTATCTGCTTTTGGTTATATGGTACAATACTTAAAATTGATATGAAGCCATCAGTTTTTTATATATCAAAAGGGGGGAAGAGAGGATGTCTATAGATTTACAGGTATTAAAATTTTTTCAAGCGGTTGCAACGTTGGGAAGTATATCAAAAGCAGCAAGAGAACTAAACTACGCACAATCAAATCTAACAGCAAGAATTCAGCAATTAGAATCAGAACTTCAAACAAAACTATTCTATCGTCATAATCGGGGGACTACTCTAACGGATAAAGGAAAGGTACTACTTTCGTATACAGATGAAATATTCAAACTAATCGATGAAGTTAAAATCGCGATAAGTGATGATCAAACACCAAAAGGCCCCTTGGTAATTGGTTCTATGGAAACAACTGCCGCGGTTCGATTACCGACATTACTTTCAAAGTTTCATCGTGAGTACCCAACGGTCGATTTTACATTAAAAACGGGCACAACCGAACAAAATGTTCAAGGTGTCTTACAATACGAACTAGATGGAGCTTTCGTTGCAGGGCCCATTGAACATCCTGATCTCACTTGTAAGATTGTAATAGAAGAAGAGTTAGTACTTGTCACGAATTCGTTCAATCCACCATTGTCTTCGATAAAGGAAATTCAATATCGAACGATACTAGTATTCCGTAGTGGTTGTTCATACCGAACAAGATTTGAAGAATGGTTACAATCTGAGGGGGTTATTCCGGAAAAAATCATGGAACTTGGAACCCTTGATGGAATTATTGGTTGTGTATCGGCAGGGCTGGGGATTAGCTTACTTCCTCGTAGTGTGGTAGAAAAGTATGTAAAAGAGGCTCATCTCCTATTACACTCTATTCCAAGCCAATTCGGAAAAGTCCATACGCTCTTCATCTATCGGAAAGATAAATATATGTCTACATCTTTGAAAGAATTTATTGAAATGTCTAACAATGGAACCTTATTGGGGAATCATGCACGGCTAGTTTGATTGCAATTTAGTAAGCTAGTTCAATTGAATAAGTAAACGGATGGATAAGAAAGAAATTTAGTGGCGATCGTTAGATACCATTTTTCCTAACGAAATCAGTTTAGTTGAAGAACGACAAAAAGGGATAATTAATTTTTATTATCCCTTTTAAATATCCACTTTATCAACTGCTGCCCTTGTTCAGGTGAGATTTGATTAGTAGAAATCTCCTTTAAAATAGCACGCCAGGAAGAGATTAATATTAATTCTATTGGTATATCCGTTTTATTTAGCTCAGATAGATATTCCTCAATTTTATCCCTTTTATCATATGGAGTTTCCTCACCAATCAATTTACAAATATTAGCCTTAACAGCAAAGTTAAGACCAGTCATTAATGCAGCTTGTAAAGCTTCTTCTGGTTATTTTGTTTCATTGCCAATACAACTCCTCTTACCTTATTAAAAAATGGCCGATTGCTGAAGAAAGATCAATCTGGCCACTTTACTAAACTACCTCGTTCGCTGAATTACTTCAACAAAAGTAGCGATAACCCTTCTTGGATTATCGCCACTTTTGTTGAAGAATTGTATGAAAATGTTATATCAATCAAAATAAACAGGTTCTTGAGTATGATGTAAATGTTTAAATGCTAATTGAATCTGTGACTCTGTATTCCTTGCTATCGATAATGAAGGTAGTTCACTCACTGCAAAAAATTCAACCGCAGTTGTTTCGATACCTTCTTTTGGTTGTCCACCAATGATTTCACATTGAATAAACATTTTGTAAACGTGATAAGGAGAAGGTAGATGTGGATGACATTTTTTGTCGAGCACAGCAATCAATTTTACGGCTTTAACATCAAATCCTGATTCTTCTTTTACTTCCTTAACCGCAACTTCTCCAGGAATCAAAAAATAAACGGCCTCTTTAGTAAAAATGCGTTCCTGCTAAATGCAGAAACGCACCCGGTTGTTTAAATATATTTTTTCATCTATTCATTGGTTTAACCCTCAAGTAGTTTCATATAATACAAATCTGTTTCTTCGTTTTCGACGATTATAATTCCCAAATCTCTTTCATTCTCGCTTGACAAGTATAACTTTGTACCAATAGGCAACTTAGTTGCGGTCAAATCTTTAAATCCAAAACGACTTGTCGATTGTTTTTTAATTTCACCTAATAAATGATGTTTGACATACCTTTCCTTTTCTTTTTGGAACCACTCAACATCCGTCATATTACTATAAATAAATCCATCATACTGAAAAATATCCGCATCTGAATTTTGTTTTAATACATCTCTTGCTGATACTTTTCCACCATCAGCCCCGCACCCCGCTAAAAGGGAAAGAACTAAAAACAAAGTTAATAATTCCCTTCGAATTCTCACACCACACCACACCACCTAATATATTAAGACAAGTTTAGCCAAATCAAAAAACTATTTTACCTCTAGAATAAATTCTCCAAAATGATTCCCATTGATTTCCACTGAAACTTCCCAAAGAATATTCGTTTATATCATAGACGTATGAATTTTGGTTATGTTGCAGGGGGGATAACTTCAAACTTTCAACGCAAACCATTCAAAAATATTTGAGAAATTTGATCGCCATATTTCATCATATGATTACTATTAATCGAAGGACTCTTTAATCCCTCCGTGAAAATATGCATAAACGTTAGTAAAACCTCATCAGTGTAAGCCGGATTAACTTTTCCTTCTTTACGCCCCTTTTGGAATAATCTTAATATCAATTGATCACTCGTTTCTTGAGCATTCTTATCAAAAAAGGTCGTTTCACTTGCATATTGCTGCATCATATTATGGAAAAATACGGATGTCATACTTAGGACTTTTTCCATTTTGTATTTTGTTATTTCTCTATATGTTTGCTCAAAAGGCAAATCACTTTCAATCAAGCGTTCATATTCTTCCTGAACGGAGGAAAAAAAATTTAGAATTACGGTATTAATTAAATTATCTTTTGTATTGTAATAATTAAATAATGTTACCTTACTTACGCCAGCATTTTTTGCGATTTCATCCATCGTTATATTTGATATGTCCTTTTGATTAAGCAATTGAAGCATCGCTTCTTCAATATTTTTCATTTTCTTCTCACGTCTTAAATCAAAACCATTTTTCTTCATTTTTTCACCACATTCTTTCCTTTTCCAATCATTTTCTAATTATATATAGTATTTCATTTTTTGAACTAAATCAAATACGAGAGTAAAAAACAATTTGATTTCTTGGATAATTGGGTGTGTATTATGAACCATAAAGTTAATTCCAGTAAATAATTATTTTCTGGAGTAGGAGATGAGATGAATGATTATCGCAGAAATTAAGGGTTTACAAAAAAAATATAAATCTACCGCTGCTTTAAAAAATGTAACGATGGATTTAAAAAAGGGTGAAGTATTAGGATTTATCGGACCTAATGGGGCGGGGAAATCGACTACCATCCGAATTTTGCTTGGTATAATAAAATCTAGTGGGGGAACGGCCAAGATATTCGGAAAGGATGTCTGGAAGGATTCTATTGAAATCCATAAGCAACTTGCGTATGTTCCAGGCGATGTAAATCTTTGGCCGAATTTAACAGGCGGTGAAATTATTGATATTTTTATGCGCCTACAAGGAACAAAGAACAATCACCGACGCGATGAACTCATTCAAAAATTTCAACTCGATCCTAAGAAAAAAGCACGGACTTATTCAAAGGGAAATCGTCAAAAAGTTGCGCTTATTGCCGCACTTGCCAGTGATGCGGAACTTTATATTTTTGATGAACCGACCAGTGGTCTGGACCCGCTGATGGAGGCTGTTTTTCAAGAGGAAGTGGACAATTTAAGAAATCAAGGGAAGTCTATCCTACTATCTAGCCATATTTTAAGTGAGGTCGAGCGCTTATGTGACCGCGTTGCGATTATTCGTCAAGGAGAAGTAATCGAAACTGGAACACTAGACGAATTAAGACATTTAACTCGTTATCAATATAAGATTACTACTCGTAATGAACCTACGGGATTAAAACAAGTGAGTGGTGTGCATAACCTAGAAATCAATGGAGAGGAAGCTGTTTTTCAAGCAGATAGCGATCAAATTGAAGCCATTCTGGAAGCCATCATGCCATACCATGTAATCAAGCTAGAGAGTGTCCCACCGACTCTTGAATCCTTGTTTATGCGTCATTACACTGGGAAGTAGGTGAGAAGGATGAATAATCTATTTAATAAGACTGGGATGCTCTTTCTTCTTTCATTACGTAGAGATTGGCTCAAGCTCCTCATTTGGGCTATTGCCTTAAGTCTTTTTGCAGGTGGTTTTGCCACAGCATTGTATGAAATGTATGGAAAAGACCCTGCTGGATTGATTGCTATGTATGAAACGATGAAAAATCCAGTAATGATTGCCATGCTTGGACCGACAGCAGCCACTGCCGAAACGTATACGATTGGCGCCATGTACGCACATGAAATGATTCTCTTTACGGCACTCGTATTTGCCATTGTATCGATCATGCATGTCATTAGTCGTACAAGGAAAGAAGAGGATGATGGAATATCAGAGCTTATCCGTTCCTTTCAAGTTGGACGGCTGGCCAAGACAACTGCAATCGTGCTGGAAATGTTACTCTTACATGTAGTAATCATTGCTCTTTCTACCGTTTTGCTTCAAGTTCAAGATATACCAGGGTTAAATTTTTCTGGTAATTTGTTATACTCCATTTCACTAGGAGTGCAAGGTTTCTTATGGGCTATGATTGCACTCATTTTTGTACAAATAGCTACTGGTGCTGGCGGTGCAAGGGGACTGAGCTTCTTGACGCTTGGCTTGTTTTACATTATCCGAATGGCGACTGATATGAGCGCACCGGATGCTTCTTGGTTCAACCCACTCGGATGGAGCTATCTTGTAAATGTTTACGTTAGTGACGACTGGCTTCCAATCGTCATTGCTGTTGTTGCCAGTATCGTTTGCCTAGTATTTTCCTATATTTTAGAACATGCTCGTGATATGGGAGGTGGATATTTACCGGAACGCTCTGGTCGTGACCATGCAAAAGAAAGGTTGCTAAGCCTCCATGGCCTAATTTTACGGCTGCAAAAGACATTTATTATTAGCTGGCTCATCTCTATTTTTATCATCGGAGCTATGTATGGGTCCATTTTCGAGGAAATGGATGAGTTTGTTAGTGATAGCGAAATGATGAAACAGATGTTCCTTCATAATGCAAATTACACCATACAAGAGCAATTTATGAGCGTACTTTTTGTTGTCTTATCTTTATTAACTACTGTTTTTATTGTTGGAAGCCTTATGAAACTCATCAACGAAGAAAAGAAAGGTCACTGGGATCAGCTATATGCAACTAAATTAAGTCGGGCGAAATTCTATTGGTGCCATGTAATCTTGACTTTTATTTTAGGGGTGCTGGGACAATTTTCTGCGATATTGGGGCTCTATCTTTCCCAACGAAGTGTGATGGAAACACCGTTAAGTCTGTGGGAAATCACTAAGGCTGGAATTGTATGGGTACCAGCAGAATTCTTCTTTATTGGTATTTTAGCTATTCTAATTGGTTGGCTTCCACGTTGGACGGCCATAATTTGGGGCTATCTAGTATTCTCTTTCTTTGTTAGTTATTTTGGGCAAATGATGGACATCCCAGAATTCATCATTAATCTTGATATATTTAGCTATATTCCAAAGGTTCCAATTGAAGAATGGAAATGGGGAACGATAATCCTCATTAAATTATTGGCACTCTTCATGATCGTTATTGGTTTCATCGGTTATAAGAAACGGGATTTAGTGCATGAGTAAAAAGCTTATAGATGATGAACTCATAGATATTCCAGCTAGACTTTATGCTTTTATATAGAGATAATTCAGGTTATTTTTTAACTAAAGGATTTATACGATTATTGTAATGATGGCTGAATTAGGGTTGTCTTATCTTTTGGCAGAAAAATTTAATTATTATCTTTTGGATATGATGTTTTACGTCGGATTATTTTCTTCTGTCTTCTTTATCTTTTTTTCAAGCACTGGTGGTCTTCCCACAAATTATAGTGAGATTAGGATAGCTTTAAGCTATACAGGAATAAAAAACAATTATAAGTTTAAAAGAACATTTGGTTCTTTAAGTGTAAACTGTTTTGTATTAGGTTCTGTTCTATTCTTCTTTGTTGGCTTTATGGTTGCTTTCAGTATTTAGGTATCATCATATCACGAGGGAAGTTGTAATAAGTAGTCAGGTGTGCGTTTCTACAACAAAGTGGGGACGTTTTGGAGGAAGAATAAAAAGACAAATTTAATAATTGCACTGTGAAAGTTGTACTTAAACAAACGGCCAGACTAAGGTAGGAAGATAGGAGAGGATTCACATGTCCGAATTTTTTGTAAATATATTTCAAATCAGAGATACTTCATTTAATATTGGATTAAAGCTCGGCAAGTATTTACAAAATAAACCACTGTTAAAAGTCTTGGATTCAATAACAAGACCAGAGATAGACTATGAAAACATGAAAACCATTTATTCGGCCTTAGCACCGCATTTAATTGAAGAGTTAGATGGGCTAGCTAATGGATTAGAGATTTCCTCCAAGAAGTCTGCTTCTTTGCTCAGCGGTTATGATGTCCCAATGACTGAAGCTATGGGTTGTTCTGCAATTATAACAAAAGATTATTATGTGAGGAATTATGATTTTTCTCCAGCCCTTTATGATGGGATATTTAGCTTGGTTCAATCTGAGGAAGCCTTTGCAACAGCAGGATATAATCTTCAAGTTTTAGGAAGGCATGATGGAATTAACGAAAAAGGTTTAGTAGCGGGATTGCACTTTGTGAGTAATAATAGTTATTCAAAAGGAATATCTCCATGGACTGCGATTAGGATGGTTTTGGATATGTGTTCTTCAGTTGATGAGGCAATTCAAATGTTGAAAGAAATCCCTCATGCAGCGTGTTATAATTTTTCACTTGGTGATAAAAATGACAATATGGCCGTTGTTGAAGCGAGCCCAGAGAAAGTAATGGTAAGGCTTGGACAATCATCATTATCTTGTGTCAATCATTTTCAGGACGAGATGCTACAAAATAAGAACAGAGTGTCTATTGACGGTTCGGTTAAACGTAATCGTTATCTTCAAGAAATTTCAAATAAAAATCTCACACATGAAGAAATGTTTGATGAATTTAAGGATAAAAATTCACCATTATTTTTTACTGATTATGAAAACCTATTTGGAACCCTTCATACGTTATCATACTCTTATCAAAATTCAAGAATCATAACTACCATTGCGCAAAGTGAACATGTCTTGGATTTTAATTTTCAAGATTGGGTTGATGGTGAAAATGTAGAAGAACAAATGTTAAGAGGGATAATAGATTAAATTTTATATACTATTTTTGTGTCCTACTCTTTTCCTGACCAAGTAAACGCATTTTTTCTTTGAAAAACCAGCGGAACGAATGCTTATTTCGATGTGTCAATAATCCAATAATTCTCGTTTCTGTTCTATTATTCTTTTTCCTTCGGCTCTACTCCCCGTTGCTGTCTAGACTTTTTCAATTCTAGCAGAATCAAATCTAGTTGAAACGAAATAAACGCTAATGCTCCAATAACACCCCCAATTAGGCTTCCAGAAAATTCGTGAAGAATAAATCCCACTAATGTACCTACGAATATGTAAAGCAAAATCATAAGATCACCTCTCTTTTTAGTGTAACTTATCATGAAATATTTGGAAATGAAAAATTGCTATTTTCCTTTGAATTGGATTAAATGATTTATATTAGTCAATTTTGGAACTGTTGCACAATTTATGAGGGTATAGAAAATACTTCAATTTAGGCTCTTTTCTCAAACACTGTTGCAATTGAACAAAAAATATTTATAAAGCAATGGAAAAAAGTGCTACTCATTCTATCCATCGCACCCCCAGTATCAAACAGAATGGCCGGCATTAAGGACATTCCACAACCACAATCAGTGAGAAAAATATCATTGAAACAAAATATTGCCTCAAATACGTCGTTCCTATTTGCCCTAGAACGAGTTTTTATGGAATAATTTTATCATTAAGCGGATGTAGCTTTCCGCCAATTGAATCTAGATTGAAAAGAGGTAACTAAATGAGTAAAAGCACAAAGAAAGAAAGCACCATACGAGTTAAAAAATTGACACGAGCAATAGCCATTATTATCGGGGCATTTATAACCGCATATGGACTAGAAGCAATATTAATTCCAAATAATGTATCAGATGGCGGCGTGACAGGTCTAAGTATCGTCGGTTCTGAATTAACTGGATTACCATTAGGGATTCTCATCTCGATACTGAACATTCCATTCGTATTCTTAGGATATAAACAAATTGGAAAGAGCTTTGCTATTTACTCCGTAATTGGGATTGCTTCATTAGCGTACGGAACTAGCGTTATGCACCATATACCGACCATTATTCAAGGAGATACGTTGCTTGTAACCGTTGTGGGAGGGATTATCATAGGTTTTGGCATGGGATTAGCCTTAAGAAATGGTGGTGCATTAGATGGGATTGATATGCTTGCCGTATTACTTTCCCGCAAATTGCCCTTTGGAACAAGTGATCTCATTTTATTCCTAAACTTATTTGTGTTCATTGTTGTTTCAACAGTATTTGGTCTTCAAGGAGCTTTCTTATCAGGGATTGCTTATTTTGTTGCTTCAAAGGTGATTCACACGGTTGAAGAAGGTTTGAGTGGTTCTAAAACCTTCAAAATTATCACCAGCGAACCCGAGTTAATGGTTGAAACGATTCGTGACCGCTTAGGTCGTACTGCAACATATAATCTAGTCGAAGGCGGTTATACAAATGAAAAATTCAAAGAAATTACTTGTATTATTAACCGTTTAGAAGACAGTAAAATGAAAGAAATTATTAATGAAATAGACAAACATGCTTTTGTCGCTGTGTATGATGTTGCTGAAGTTAAGGGCGGCAACTTCAGCAAGAAAGATATTCATTAATTAAATTTCGTATAAAGGCGCTTTTCTCAAACATGGTTGCTTTTGAATAAATGATAAAAAGCAACCATGTTTTTATATATCAAATAGGTAGGTGTCAGATTGGAGCATTTAATAGATTTTGTTGAATCTCTTAGAAGTAAAAAGGTGAAAGTGATAGAAATCCCTAAATGGGGAGTGTATTTGAGAAAACTATGGGAGGACAGTTTTGCCAATCATCTTAGTGAGCAAGTAAAGAAATCTATTTATCTTTATGATGAAGATGGTTGTTGTGGATACTTATGGCATGTATTTAGTTATGAAAAAAAGAACTGCTTGAAAGAAAAAGAAGCTGACACAGCATTTTATCATGTGCCCAAACAGTCATGCTATATTTTTTATCAGCATGTCGATGATGCTTATATCCTTGAAAATGCTTCATCCTTAACTGCCGATGATGTTATGAATGAAGAGGATGTTTATATAGTAGACAAGGAATTTAACGGATTTCCGAAAAAAGTCTCCCATACTCAAGGAATGTGAAGGGCGCAGCCAAATAGGAGGTGAATTGATATGACTAAGCAAAACAAAGCTTTCAAATTCCGTTTATTGCCGAACAAAAAACAAGAAGTGTTATTATCAAAGACTTTTGGTTGTGTCCGTTTTGTCTACAACAAAATGTTAGCAGAACGCAAGCAAACTTATGAAAAGTTCAAAAATGATAGAGAAAAACTAAAGGAACAAAAGTTTCCGACTCCAGCAAAATATAAAGAAGAATTCCCATTCCTAAGAGAAGTGGATTCATTAGCCTTAGCGAACGCACAACTCAATCTGCAAAACGCTTATAAAAACTTCTTTGAAGTCAATGCTGAATTTCCAAATTTCAAGAATCGTAAGACAAAGCAATCCTATACAACGAATCGAGTAAACGGAAATATTGAATTGCAAGACGGTCATATCAAATTACCTAAACTAAAATTAGTCAAAATCAAACAACATAGGGAAATTCCTGAAAACTACAGGTTGAAATCATGTACAATTTCTAAAACAAAATCAGGAAAATACTATGTATCTGTACGAACAGAATACGAAAAAGATATAAAGCCCAAAGCCGTAGAGCATGTTGTTGGATTAGATTTTGCTATGTCTGAATTATACGTAAGCAGCGAGAATGAGAAAGCCAATTATCCTCGCTATTATCGTGTTATGTCAGAGAAGTTAGCAAAAGCTGGGCGTATTTTATCCAAGCGTAAGAAAGGTTCTGCACGTTGGAACAAGCAACGCTTAGTAGTCGCTAAGTTACATGAAAAGGTAGTGAACCAACGCATGAATTTCCTTCACCATAAGTCAAAAGAATTAGCTTCTAACTTCGATGCCGTCGTGATTGAGGACTTGAACATGAAAGGAATGTCACAGGCCCTTCACTTTGGAAAAAGTGTTCACGATAATGGTTGGGGCATGTTCACCACTTTTTTAGCATACAAACTAAAAGAACAAGGAAAACAACTGTGAAAATTGACAAGTGGTTTCCTTCCACTAAGAAGTGTTCTTGTTGTGGTGCAGAAAAACCTATGAAACTATCTGAACGTACCTACCTTTGTTCATGTGGTTACGTGGCGACACAAATAATTCATTACCGTTAAACACAACTTATTTAAAAAACAGCTGCTATAAGCAACTGTTTTTTAATGGGATTCTAGCGTATCTTAGAGCGATTCTTCCACGATTTCAACTATAGTCTGTGCTAGGTTCGTCATTTCCAGGCCATCTTCACTTTGGTCGCAGGAGGTCCATTCATAGCTCCGCTCACCATCGTTTATCCAAACATTTAATTCATACATGTCGTAGGATTTATCTTTACAGGAGTTGGATAAGCTTTTCGGTTGAAGGTAGTTCGCATAGACCATTTGTTTATATATCCGGTTCATTTGGTCTGTTGATAATTGAAAATCACTGATGTTCATCGTTTCACCGTTTGGCAAGTCCTTCGTCAAAACCTGTTCTTTCGTATCAATCTCGTTTTTCTTATCTTCACCATATTTTAATTCGAAAGCGAAATAGTCTTGCTGTTCTACATCATGGGATATGTATAATAATTCACCCATATATTCTTTCGGACAGCCTTCAAGCGTATATTTCGTTTCCGTGTCTGATTCTTGTTTTTGAATACTTTTACATTTGTATGAAGTTACTTCTCCCTGCCCGAACTTATCCTCCGTAGTATCATATGTCAAGGTTAATGTGGTTCCATCGAAATCCAAGTCATGATAAATCGGATCTCCCTCAATCGTGTACCGTATTAATCTGACCTTATCCTTAGATTTTGCTTGAACTCTTTCAACGAAGGAATCTAATCTTTCCATATTCTCCACTTGGCCATGCCTATCTATGACTTCATTATGACTAGCCTTGTTCGGCTCAGTATATGACGGAGAAAATTTTCCACCTTTCCCACAACCGCCAAAAAGAAGAATGCATATGGCAAGAGCAACAAATAAAAGCGGTCTTTTCTTCAAAATAAATCACATCCTTTACTACATAGACGTACCGATTCCTTTTATGGTTACAATTGCCATATTGGAGAGGATATTTTGAAACCTTTTCCATACGAAATCGTATAACTAAGTAGCTGATTACATATCGGAGGTGTTTTCGTTGCAGAATGAAGTGGAGCATTTAAAGACTATGGTTAGAGAAATGAAGGATGCCGTTGATGAGCAGACTGCGAAGAAGCTTAATCTAGATAAATGCGAACGATTGATTGATCGGCTAAGTTCCTTTTCAGATAGCTGCATGGAATGCAAACAAAAACTTCTTGAGCTGAAGTCACATTTTTCTGATCTTCAAGAGAGGTTGGATCTGCTGCAAACGGACACCTTGAAACCTCATAATAAAGTTATCAATCAGATTGCCTCACATCTGCAAAAGCGGCATAAGCTTGTGGCAGAGGGAACTTATCTAGCTATCTACATGTCGTTCGGACTAAGTATGGGCGTCGTGTTTGGATTAACGATTTTTGATAATATTGGTTTTGGAATGTCAATAGGACTGAGTATAGGTTTGGCGATTGGCGCAGCTCTGGATGCAGATGCGAAGAAAAAAGGAAATACGATTTAGGCTTAAATCGTGGAAGCGGCACATCTGTTACGATGGCTGTTATGATCCACCATATTCCTACAATAGCAAATAGGACTTTCGGTTGGAGCACGTGAAATGCTATGGTGCGAGAACGAAATGAATAGGATGATAGTAAACCGTACTCCTATGGAAAAGGTACGGTTTTTCTAGTGGGAAAATAGATTCTTGGAAGGAAGATTTTTAATGGGAAAATATTATGTTTCAACAAACGGTTCTGAATCATGGAAAGCTCTATTAGCAAATCCAGAAAAACAATGGAAAGCAGGATATTCGGCTTATGAGCTCGCACATTGCTGGGAAGGAGCTAGGAATCTACCATCATGTGTTGAAAGAGTTTTTAAGCAATGCCAAATTCCTGTGTTTCATGATGTGGAAATATTGTACGCATTTCCTGAGTATAAGGTTGCATTGCCTGGAGGGGGTGCCGGTTCGCAAAACGATCTCTATCTTATGGCAAAATCAGGTGATGAACTGCTGACGATCATGGTTGAAGGAAAGGTTTCGGAGCCTTTTGGTGAAACAGTTGAGGCATGGTTAGGTGTACGACCAAGTGATGGCAAGAAAAAGCGGCTCGAATTCTTGCTCAATCTCCTCAATTTGGAAGAGAAAACGATTAAAAACAAAAGGTATCAACTGCTCCATCGAACCGCATCAGCTTTGCTCGAGGCGAGAAAAGTGAATGCGAATCATGCACTTATGCTTGTCCATTCGTTTAGTGAGACAGGGGAATGGTTTGAGGATTATCGTGATTTTGTCAAATTATTTGAACTATCTGCCAAAAAGAATGAAATCGTCGGTCCAATCCTACTTGATGGGATTCATGTATATTTTGCATGGGTCACTGGGGAGAAACAAAAATGATCCGAGTTCTGCTCTAACTATGAAAGAATCAATCTTTCAAAATACGAGTTGCTAAATAAGAAAAGGGGTCAAATCATTTTTCATCAATTTTTAAATACATATTGAGGTGTAACATGAAGCTATTTTTCAAATTATGTGCAGGATTGCTCTTAGCTTTTGCACTTACTGGATGTTTTGGAGAAGACTATGATGTGGGCGTACCCACAGCTCATTTAGATTTGGATCTTACCTCTGTTCAATTAACAGAAGCAAATGTTAGTTGGAAGACAGCTAGTGAAGATGTACAGCAAAAGATTGAAGATGTGGAAGAATTCGCAGCATCACTGGATGAAATCATTGTGTTCTCAGGACAAAAGAGTTACTTGAATTTTAAAGAGAACGAAAACAATGGGGGCGATATTTGGACGGACCAAAAGATAACCGCAGCCCTCTTACAAGATGACAAACGAATCGAACTTGATTTAGACGACTCTCGAGAGTTTCAGTTTCCTAAGACGAGGGGGCATTATATTTTAGAAGTGGTATTTACGAATTCAGCTGGTAGTGCTCAGTATGTGGGGAATGTGGTCATAAAGTAGAATAAAGTCAACATATGCTAAAGTTAATTTAGTGGGTGGTATAGAGGAAAAGGGCAGGAAAAACTCCCGAAGAAAATATCACTATTGCTTAAGCTTATTGCGATAATACTACTATTATTACCTCCAATTCTAAGTAACGTAATGAACTGACAGTAGTGTGGATTAATACAAAAAGGGAAAATTCCTAATAGATAGGAGTTTCCCTTTTTTATTTCGGAACATCTAATTGGTTCATTAGCGTCGCCGTTATCGAATTGAGTTAGATATACCGCCTAGAAGATTATGGTATACTTTTTCTTGAAGAGTTTACAACAAAATGCGACATATATAACGAGAGGCGAACGGAATGAACTTACAGGAAAAAATTGATGAGGCATACCCACGGTACTACGATTACGAGGGTAATATTACGAAGGAACAGTGGCAGGAAATGCTTCAGAACCCTAGTGTTTTTTATGAGAGTAATATTGAACATCTAAAATGTATTTATA
Source organism: Anoxybacillus andreesenii (assembly GCF_030813005.1). Taxonomy (NCBI): domain Bacteria; kingdom Bacillati; phylum Bacillota; class Bacilli; order Caryophanales; family Anoxybacillaceae; genus Anoxybacillus; species Anoxybacillus andreesenii. The sequence goes on along the minus strand of NZ_JAUSTU010000003.1, from coordinate 261,224 downwards.
CCTTTGAAAATCACGCAGCGACTTGTAAGGAAGTAAGTGAAAAGCTGGGAAATACGCCTAATCACTATATTGGCTTAGCGAATGCTTTAGCAAAGAGAATCGTAAAGAAGATGGAAATTAAGAATCTACCAACTAAGGACGACAGTGAGGCTGATGTCTATTGGTATATTCTTTTTTATGGGCAAGAGGTAAATAATCATTTTGAATGGAAGCTTCGACCAGAACTGGCGAAGGCATTAAAGGAGCTCTATCCCGATTTGGAATATCCGGAACCAGTCATTTTTACGAAGCTGAAGGATGTAGCTGCCTCGGTATGGCTGGCAACTGGACTATTGACATATGAAACTTTTAAAAGAACCGAAAATCCGAAAAAAGAAATGCTTTATTTCAAACAAAGTGACATTCAGAAAAAGGCACAACAACTGTGTAGGCAAAATGTGGATAACGCCAGAATCTCACAATGGTGTAATGCGGATCATGATAATCATACATATAAATACCTTCGAGAAGGAGAAGATACGACGAGACGGATCTCCTTCCATGGTGAGTTCAATGGGTTCAAAGAGCAGCCGAATCTTGATTTAGAAAATCACGTGCAGACTTCCTTTGGGATTAAGACGGTGGAAGAGATGAAGAAATTTGTGCAAACGGATTACACGGCGCTTTGGGTTCAAGAAGAGACAAATGTAGGTGGAGATGCTTTGATGAAAAATAAAAATATGATTTTATATGGGCCACCAGGAACAGGGAAGACCTATCATACGGTGACCTACGCGGTTTCAATTATTGAAAATAGACCGTTAGAAGAGGTTCAAAAAGAAGAATATGCAGCTATTTATGAAAAATATCTCTCGTATAAATCCGTAGGGAGAATAGCATTCACAACCTTCCATCAATCCTACGGATATGAGGAATTTATTGAGGGGATCAAGCCAGTGATTAACAAAGAAGAGGATGATGCCCCTTCAGAGATTCAATATGAGTATGCATCAGGGGTGTTTAAGAGATTTTGTGAAAAAGCGAAGGAAGTAAAGGTTCAAACCTCTTCTTTAAAGATTCGCGAAAACCCTGTCATCTGGAATGTTTTACTTGGTGGAACTGGCCAAACCGACTTGAAAAAGGATTGCTTCCTGAACGATTATATTAAGATTGGCTGGGCAAAAATCGAAAAGACCGTGACCGACGAAACAGAAGGGATCAATCAGAGCGAGAGAAGAATTCTATTAAACTTCCAGGAAGAAATGCAAGAAGGGGACATTGTTTTTATTCAAAAAAATAATACTTCGATTGATGGGATCGGTGTCATTGCAGGTCCTTATGAATACGACGAAACAGCCGAAAAATATCCTAGAACACGGAAAGTTCAGTGGATTAAGACTGACATCGATGAGAAAGTATATGAAATGAACAAACAGACTAAGCTAGACCGAAAAACTGTCTATCCACTTCGCAATATAGATCTTAAAAAGGGTATGGCACTAGTCGAAAAATACGCTCAGAGTGATGATCTTAATATAGAAGAAAACCAGGATCCTTACGTCTTCATCATCGATGAAATCAACCGTGGCAACATATCCAAAATCTTCGGAGAGTTAATTACCTTGATTGAATCGACGAAGCGATTAGGGGAAGACGAAGCCGCAACCGCGATTCTTCCGTATACAAGCCATGAATTTGGTGTGCCGAAAAATGTCTATATTCTTGGTACGATGAACACTGCGGATCGCTCGATTTCTTTGATGGATACGGCCCTTAGAAGAAGATTTCACTTCATTGAAATGATGCCAGACGAAAACATTTTAACGAAATTAGGCATCGGGGATGTTGAGGGTATTGATGTACCGAAAATGTTGAGGACGATAAATGACCGGATCGAGTATTTATATGATCGTGAGCATACGATTGGTCACTCCTATTTCACCTCTTTAGCTAAGAATCCGACATTAGAAAATCTCGCTGGAATCTTCTTGAATGCGATTCTTCCGCTGCTACAAGAATATTTTTATGAGGATTATCGTAAAATTCAGCTCGTCTTAGGAGATAACGCCAAGGAGAATCCCGATCATAAATTCATTCTAGATCAGGACATAAAGGTAAGGGAAGTCTTCAAAGGAAATCCAGATATTGACGACTTGCCTGAAACAAAGTATGCGATTCAAAAGAGTGCTTTCTACCAGCCAGAAAGCTATAAATTAATCTATTAAAGTGGTGACATGATGGACAAGCGGTTGGAAGTTCGAGAGTTTGAGTCCATAACCTGTAATGAAGATTATAAGGACAAGGACGATCCTCATTACAAATACTTAAATCAAAAGACGTTCGAAGAACTTGAAAGTTTCATCCTAGCATTTAGTGAACATGAACAAGCAGAAGCGATGGACTTTCTGAAAATTAGCGTACGGCGACATGTAGGCAAGGTCATTCAGGCAAGGAACTACGTTGGTCTTATCCAAATGAAGAATGGATTTCAGATTCAAATTCTTCCGAAGGTCTCTTCTAGTGAAGTGGAGGATACGAAAAAGACGTTCCTCCAGATGCTAAGAAGCATGAAGGACTTTCCGAGTAAGGTTTTCAATGAAGCCCACTTGAAAATTGATAAAATGAATCTCTATGAAATCTTCATAAATATGTACATCCAAGAAGTTCGTAACCTGATGAAAAAGGGATTGCGTTCGGTCTATCTGCCTGTGCAGGACAACCTAAATTACTATAAAGGGAAGCTAAATGTTGGCGAGCATATTAAGAGAAATCTGATCCACAAAGAACGATTCTATGTAGGATATGATGAATTTGACATCAATCGGCCGGAGAATCGATTAATTAAATCTACGCTATTAAAATTACAAAAACTATCAAGCAGTACAGCGAATTTGAAAGAAATTAGGCAGTTACTCCTGCACTTTGAAATGGTGAAGCCTTCCAGTAATTATACGAGAGACTTTTCACTCGTTGTCATTGACCGAAATACAGAGGATTACGAGGCGCTCATGCAGTGGTCAAAGGTATTCCTCTTAAATCAGAGCTTTACCACATTCTCGGGAAATACGACCGCTAGAGCACTCCTTTTTCCAATGGAAAAAGTCTTTGAAGCGTATGTCGCGAAGCACTTGAAGCAAGCATTAGCAGATCTTCCATGGGAGGTCTCCACACAAGACCGGGGTTATTATTTAATTGATCAGCCGAAGAAATTTGCCTTGCGACCAGACATAGTGATCACACGTCACGGGCAAAGCCCTATCGTACTAGATACAAAATGGAAGTCTCTTACCAATCAACCACGGAAAAATTACGGCATCTCGCAAGCAGATATGTACCAAATGTATGCCTACTCAAAGAAATACAACACGAAGGAAATTTGGCTGCTCTACCCGGTGAATGAGGAAATGAAGGATTTGGATATACGCTTTGAGTCCCTTCAAGACGATGCGATTGAAACGCAGGTCCGGTTGTTTTTTGTCGATGTGGCGAATATTGAGGAAAGTCTTGCTGTGTTGAAAGAGAGGCTATCCGGTTACTAGGCAGTAGTTGTGAGCACGGGGACTCATACAAGCCCTATAATTAGAATAAGCCCTTTTTACATCGTGTTTGTCAAAGATCGAAATAGGCAATTTATTTACGAAGAATCGATCAAAAATACCAGTCTTTGAATTGAGGGCTGGTATTTCTTAAATAGCATTATGGTATTGTTCTATATGCTAAATATTAAAGATTTTAATAAAGGAAGGAAAAATGTATTTATTCTGAAATCTAAGTTTTATGCTCCTTTATCAGTCTCAATATTAGTGACAATTATGGTCGGTGTATTCTATAATTGATTTAAGAACCTGAAAAAAGGATAATATAATGGAGTTATTAGACGTAACTAATTGGAAAATTGATGAAAAGCGACAGGTATCAGGGACTCGAACGAAATTTTGGTTAATAAATCCTCAAACGGGACATCGTTATCTCTTTAAAATACCAAAAGAGAATACTGGGGAAGCTTGGGCTGAGAAGGTGGCTTCTGAAATTGGTAAAGCAATGGGACTTTCCATCATGGATGTAACTTTGGCAAAACGTGATAACATTATCGCTGTTTTAGCTAAAAACTTTGTTAACCAAAAAGAGGAGTTCTATGAAGGGGGAGACCTGTTTTTTACCATTGCAGAGGACTTCGACCGATATAACTTAAAATATTATGATTTCTTTAATATGATGAACGTCTTATCCAGATTCAACCTTGAACAGGAATTTATTCAAATCCCTGTTTTTGATGCTTTAATAGGGAATCAGGATAGACATTGTGATAATTGGGGAATAATATATGGAGAAAGTGGATATAGAATGGCTCCCATTTATGATAATGGTGCTTCTTTAGGATTTCAATTGCCAGAAGAGCGAATCAAAAGGATGCTGAGAGATAAAAAAATGTTTGATGAACACTATTAACAATACTGTACGCCAGGTTGCAGGGCAATTGGGATGTTTCTGAATAGATCCCTTGACGAGAAAGCAAAAGTCACAACTAGATCACCTCACTAGTTGTGACTTTTTTGCCCATGCTCTTCGTTAATGAAGGTTTTGAATAACTTTTTCTAGGAATTCACCCATTCGTTTAACGGTTGGCTCTGAAAAGTCAAAACTGACCCCAGTTTCTTCATAAATAGCTGCAATGGATTGATTGTAGTCCGCACCTGCTCCTTTTTTAAAGGATTCGACAGCTTGCTCAGGGTTATTCTGATAATTTTCAAGTAATTGTAAAGCACCAAGCATCGACATGGAGTATTCAATATTATAGAAAGGATATTGGAAATAATGGATGGTGCCTACCCAGCTCATCCCAATTTCTTCTTCATATCCAGAAGTATCGACAGGATTTAAGCCATAACGCTTTGAGATTTCAAAGTATTTTTCATCACGTTCTTTGGCAGTGTGCTGAGGATTCATATACATCCAATGCTGGAAAAGATCCCCTGATAATGGGCCGATTAACATGGTAAATGCCCGTCTAAGCTCTTCACGCTGTGCACTCTTAAAATCTTCTTCATCAGGATAAAAACGATCCAGCTTATCCAATAAGAGCAATTCCATTCCATGAGAGTACAGTTCAGCAATTTCTGATCGGTGTTGGTAGTCTTCAATAGGCCCGTGTTCGGAGAACTCGAGATAGCCATTCACGGCATGGCCCATTTCATGAATTAATGCGATCAGAGAGAAAAAGGATGGACTAAAGTTTGCAAAGACAAAGGTTTCCCCTGAAACAGGTAAGGATGTACAGAAACCACCAGGGCTTTTTCCTTTCCGATCTCCAAGATCTAGTAAACCATTTTCTCTCATGTAATCGAAACGATCTGCAAAATATGGGTCGGTCTTCCCTAACATCTCAGAAACGCCATCCATAAGAGTAGACACCTCTGAGTACGGTGGGTTTTTCATCAATTTAGCGGTGTTATCCCAAGGACGATAGGTATCGACACCAAGCTTGGCTTTAAAAACCTCTGCGAGTCGATTCCAAGCTGGAATAATATGTTTCTCAACATTTTCATGGAAGTCATAACAATCTTGAACCGTATACTCACGATTTTTGGCTACAAATATGTAATCCCGATAATTTTCGAAGCCTGCATTCAAAGCGATTTGATGGCGTATTTGAACGAGCTCGTCCATGATGGCATCCAATTCGGGCTTAATTGGACGAAAGGCTGAGATCATCTTGTGATAAGCTTTTTCTCTTACGGCTCTATCTAGATTGTCGAGTTGGGATTGGATAAATGGAAAAGGCTTTTCCTCCCCATCCCATTCAACAGTTAATCCTCCCATTATTTCGCTATACTTCGTGGAAAGCTCTTGTTCTTTTACTATCAATGGAATATTTTCTTCTCTGAACAAGGTAACCTTGGACTCACGAACGCGTCGCATTAAGCCATAACGCTTTTCGTCTAATTGAAGAAAAAAAGGAGACTTACAGCATTTTTCATTAAGCTTTGCTTCATACTTCAGTAAAAGTGGCTGAATGACTTGCTGATCGTGAAGGTATGTCGACTTGATATCTGCATCCTCTGTGTTCCGGTAGAAGTCGACTTCGTGACCTGTCATCGCTTCCATAATTTTTATCATTAAATTCTTTTCATCAATTAACCATTTTTCAAGGTCAGAAACGGATTCAATCGGAATATCTAGCAAACTTTGGAACTGAGCTTCTAGCCCTTCTACATCTTGTAAATCAATTAATTCTTTATAATATTTTTGACTATGATCTTGTGTCATGGATTTCATCCCTCCTAATTATCTCAATATTTATAATATCGAAACATAGTTGTTTTATCTAGTTTTTTCAAATGAAGGCCTTAGTGATGGATTCTGGAGGGAGTTCGGTCTTTCATTGGATAGATGAAGGCCCCAATTGAAATTTAAAGCAAAAAAATCCTCCAAACGGAAGATTTTTCATCTTAAATTCGGATATCTCTGCTGGCGCAATGCTTCATACACTAAGATCGCAGCAGTGTTGGAGAGGTTTAGGGAACGAACATGTTCATTCATAGGGATTTTCAGAAAATGGTCTTTATGTTTTTCGAGTAAATCCATAGGCAAGCCCGTTGTTTCTTTTCCAAACATAAAATAATAGTCCTTTGCTACATCACTGAAATCATAGGCTGAATGTGTTTTTTCACCAAACGTCTCGATAAAGAAAAATTCCCCTTCATTTTTTGCAAAGAATTCATCCAATGAATCGTAATATGTGATGTTAACAGAATCCCAGAAATCAATGCCTGCTCGTTTTAACATTTCTTCATCTGTTGAAAAGCCAAGTGGCCGGATTAAATGCAAAGCTGTATCTGTTGCGGCACAAGTAAGTGCAATATTACCAGTATTAGCTGGGATATCTGGTTGATATAGTACAACATGTATTCCCAAAAATCGTCACCTCGATCATTATTTTACCTTCTAAATTATAGCATATTTATCGGGAAGATAAATGACTTGGTTCAATCCTCATATGTTCTTCTGCAATCTGGATAGAGAAGCATGAAGCGAAAGGTCGAACCAAATTTACACTGGGAAGGAAAATATAGTAATATAGTAAGTGAATAGTTTACTAACATAAGTAGAGGGTGATGATATTGAAGCTATTCACAACGGTTTTATTACTCGTGGCGATTTGCTACAAGCTTTATCAATTTGTCTGTTATTCCAAAAAGAGAAAGGGGGTAATTTTGTTTCCAGTTGCAGAGGAAGAGTGGACTGCGATTCGAAAATATCCTCAGGACAAGGCCTCTCGCCAAAAGGAAAATCGGGCCACCTATGCACTCATACTTACATTTATTATTATTTTATATGTGTTGGGCCTATACTTTGGGAGTGAACAATGGGCCTTCGATTTGATGCTATTATTGCTTCTGATCAATTCTAGTAACCTTGTAAATGGGTTTGCCTTTGTAGAGGATGGATTATTAAGTGAAGGACGTTTCATCCCGTGGAACAATATCAAAGATTTCAGCTTTGTTCCCATCGATTCAAATCATAAATACTATGGGTATTCACAAGAGGTGAATCACGGCTACGAGCTGCGAATAAAAGAGCGATTCTCCGGTACCAGCTGCATTGTGACAACGGAAGAAATGAAAGTGAAGCTCTCGTACCTTCTGTCGGAGCATATGCAATGAGGGGACTTGAAACTATTAAATGAGCAATGAAAATAGGACTCTAGTAACCGTACTAATTTTAAGATAGTACGGTTTTTCTAATTATGAAGCGATAGGTTCAACTTTACAAGTCCAACTTCTTCATGTATTATTTGGATATATTTTACTGATTTTTCAGACTTATTAAACAGGAGGAAGGGGAATGGAGGAAAAAGTTTTAGAATTGATTCACCAGAAAAAGAAGCGGATGGTACCTGCTTTAGCTGCCGCCTTACTGTTTTATTTTTTGCTTCCTCTGTCTCTGATTTTCATTCCTGATGTCATGAATCAACCGAGCTTTATGTTTCGTATTTCTTGGGCATGGTTGTATGCGATTTTACAGATTCCGATGACTTGGTTCTTCTGTGGACTATATCATCGTACCGCCAAAAAAATTGAACGACAGCTGGATGCAATCGATAAGGAGGAATCGTTGTGAATCCTACTTATTTTTTATTTCTTATTTATATCATTGTTTGCACATTGATTATTACTTATTGGGCAGCGAAGCGAAGTAAAACGACGAATCGGTTTTATATTGCAGCTGGGACTTTAACAGGCTTTCAAAATGGACTGGCGATTGCGGGAGATTTCATTAGTGCAGCCTCCTTTCTAGGAATCGTTGGGATGGTTGCCATCCGTGGATATGATGGTTTTTTATATTCCATTGGATTTTTAGTATCTTATCTTGTTGTCTTATTTTTAATTGCTGAACCGATTCATCGACTCGGGAAATATTCTCTTGGAGATGTGATTTGTTCCCGGTTTCCAAGTGAGAAGATGCGATTAATTATGGCTTTTTGTACGTTTATTATCTCCATCCTCTACATCATCCCTCAGCTAGTTGCTTCAGGATTTTTACTTCGATTACTGCTAGATATCGACTATTCCATTTCGGTGATTGTGATCGGGGGATTAATGACGATTTACGTTGTTATAGGGGGGATGATCGCGACTTCTTGGGTTCAGATTGTGAAAACCGTTCTGCTAATGTCAGGAACCTTTTTACTCACGCTAATCGTTTTTTCTCATTTTAACTTTGATGTAGAGAGGTTAATTGGAGAAGTAAAGACAGGGACACCACTAGGTGAAGTATTTTTCAATCCCGGCAACTTGTTTGATCATCCACTGGAATTCCTTTCACTACAGCTTGCGTTAGTGCTTGGTACTGCGGGATTGCCCCATATTTTAATAAGATTATTTACGGTTAGTAATGCACTTGAGGTTCGTAGGTCTCTCATAAGCGCAACATGGATTATTGGCATTTTTTATGTCATGACACTCGTCTTGGGCCTTGGGACTGTCGCGCTCTTAGGATACGATTTGCTGATGGAGCTTGATCCTACTGGAAATTTAGCCGCCCCATTACTTGCGAAAGCGGTAGGAGGTGACTTCTTGCTGGCATTTGTTTCTGCGATTGCCTTTACAACCATCGTTGCCGTTGTTGCGGGTCTTGTCATTTCCGCCACGACTGCGTTTGCCCATGATATTTTCCATCATGTGCTAAAAAGAGGGAAGTCAACTGAGCAAGAGCAACTCCAGGCTGCCAGGTGGTCGGCATTAGGAATCGGAATGATGTCCACCTTATTTGCGTTACGTTTGGAGACCATTAATGTAACCTTTCTCGTTTCGATCACGTTCATTGTGGCCGCATCAAGCATTTTCCCGGTTCTTTTATTAACGATCTATTGGAAGCGCTTTACTCAAGTGGGGGCCATTGTCGGGATTTTTAGCGGACTTGCTGCTTCCCTTTTATTCGTCTGTTTGGGCCCGTATATTATGAATCCTAATGATGGATGGATTCGAGGAGAGGCCGTGTTTTCTCTCTATAATCCCGGTATTATTACCATTCCAATGGGCTTTCTCGGAGCCATTGTGGGATCCATTCTTTCAGGCAAGCAATCCCAATCAAAGCAAGAGTTTAACGAGTTTTATATTCAATCGCAGTCGGGACTTACCTCAAGGAGAGAAAAGAAATGGAAAGTTTAACAATTATTTTGTTTGAACGCTTGGGTCTCCTCCTTATTATTGCTTTTGTGATGACACGTACACCTGGATTCCAGTCATTATTGTACCGTAATTATAATGTGAAAATGTCGCTCGTTCATGCAGGGGTGTTTGGTTTATTTGGAATAGCTAGTACCACGATCGGGATTGTCATCCATGAGGATGGAGTGTTCAGTCATCATCTCGTTATATTTCCGTTAGAGCAAGGTCATTTAATTGTGAGCATGAGCCTTGTTGCCATTGTGATTGCTGGATTATTAGGAGGACCAGTCCTTGGGTTTGGAGCAGGGGTGATTACCGGGATCCACCTCCTTTTTCTAGGGGGTGTCGGAGCAGTAGCCAATGCGCTTGTCAATCCTCTTACTGGTTTGCTGGCAGGCTTGACAGCGAGATTCTTTTCCAATGAACGGGTCATTTCTCCGATGAAGGCCTTATTTATAGGCGTTTTTCCTCCAGTGCTACATATGCAGTTATTACTGATCATGTACACAGATCAAATCGATATGATTGCCCTTGTCAATATGATTGGCTTACCTCTTGTACTATCAAATAGTGCAGCGATCGCTATTTTTACAGCGATGATCGGCATTGTTTTACGGGAGCAGGAAAATGAGGCGGCATTGGCATCGAAACAAGCCTTAACGATCGCCAAGGAAGCACTGCCATTTTTAAAAAAAGATTCTCCTTTTGAGGTTGCGAATGGTTTAGCCCATCTATTGTATAGTCGCTTAAGACTTGCTGCGGTTTCCATTACGGATGGTAAAGAGGTCTTAGCCCATAAGGGAATGGGAGAGGATCATCATCGTTTTGGCGATCCGATTACCGCACTTCCAGCACAAAGGGCGATTAAACTGAAAAAGCTTCAGATTACTGATGTGAAATCAGACTCTATCTGTACTCATAAAAAATGTGGTCTTGAGGCAGCGATTTTCATTCCGATTATTGAAGATGACCAGGTTACGTATCTGATTACGTTCTATTTCCGAAAATCTGAGCATATTTCTCCAGTTGAAATGATGATGGCACAAGGGCTCGGACAATTTATCTCCGACCAGTTGAACATGCTTGGGGCGGAAAAACTAAAGGCACATATTCGAGATGCAGAATTAAGGAATCTACAAGCCCAAATCAATCCGCATTTTTTATTTAATACCCTTCAATTAATTGCTGGTTTATTTCGAGAAAATCCCGGGAATGCACGCTATTTAACGCTGCAGTTAGCAAGCTATATGAGGTTTAATTTGCGTTTGGTCTCGAGATCATTGGTTGAACTGGAAAAAGAGTGTGAGCATGCTGAGGCGTATACTTCGATTATTCAGGAACGTTTTAAAGGAAGGTTGGATATTCAATTTGATAAGCCAGACGATCTTTCCAACATTTATATACCGCCATCGACGATTCAGCCCTTGATTGAAAATTCGGTCCAACATGGCCTAAAGAATATCGCAGAGGGTGCAAGGATAGAAATCCGAATTGAAAAAGAGGCTGGGAGACTTGTCGTTATAGTTCGGGACAATGGGAGTGGTTTTCCAAAAGAGATTCTACCGATTGTCAGTCTACAGCCATTAGTAAGTGACGAGCATAATGGGACGGGTATTTTTAATGTGAACCAACGATTGGTTCATTTGTTAGGAGAGTCAGCAAGATTGCATATTCGAAATTTGTCCTCTGGGGGCAGTGAAGTGAAGTTTTCGATTCCAATTCCAAATCAATTTGAAGCCAGTGAGGTGATGGGATGAAAATACATGCGATGATTGCTGAGGATGAAATGATGGCAAGAAAGGAATTGCTTTATTTATTGAAAGAAGAGAAGGACATTATTCTTACTCCTCATGCTGAGACAGGTGAGCAATTAATTGAGCTCTATTTTGAACATCGACCGGATGTTATCTTTTTGGATGTGGAGATGCCGGGCTTAACAGGAATGGAGGCAGCCCGAACGATTATCAAACAGGAAACGGCGACGACTCCCTTATTTGTGTTCACCACGGCCTATGATGAGTATGCGATGGATGCCTTTGACGTAGAAGCAGTGGATTACTTATTAAAACCATATGACGAGATCAGATTTCAAAGGACGATGAGCCGTATACGAAAAAGTATCGCAAATCGAAGGAATCATCTTGCACCAACGGAAAAAAAGGTGAAAACCACTGTATCTAAGCTGTTAATTGATGACGGAGAACGGATGGTGGTCGTTTCTCCAGAGTCTATTTACTATGCCGTACCAAATAAACGATATTTAGAGATTCATACTGAGGATAAGGTGATTATGAGTCGGATGACTTTACAAGAATTAGAGAATCAGCTGGAGGGACATGTATTCTTTCGTCCCCATCGTAGTTATCTAGTCAATCTAAATCATGTTTTAGAAATAACCCCATGGTTCAATGGAACAAGCAATTTGACATTAAAGGATAAAAATCGGACAAAAATCCCGGTCAGTCGCGCTGCGAGCAAAACCATATTGGATATCTTTAAATGAGGTTCTGGCTTCCGTGAGGCCGGGTAACCATTCACATCTCATAAATAACCATTCATGCATGGATTTCAACCGTTTAACCATTTTTCAAATTTATAATATTCAGAATATATATAATTACTTTTATATAAATGGAAGGAGATGGTTGATTTTGGCTCAAAAGGAATTAGTGACGAGCAGCATGAAGGAAATTGATTTTGTGAAGGTTGAAAGCAGTCCGCAGTTTAAACAATTTTTGAGCAGAAAGAACAAATTTATTGTACCGATGACCATATTTTTCATGATTTTTTACTTCTTATTGCCGATTTTCACCTCCTACACGAAATTTCTAAACACCTCAGCTTTTGGAGATATTTCATGGACTTGGATTTTTGCTTTCTCCCAGTTTGTGATGGTGTGGGTGTTAAGTGGCATCTATGTCAAGAAGGCAGGGACCTTTGATAAAGAGGCTGAACAAATTATTCAAGAACAATTAAGATAAGGGGGAATGTAGATGGATCCGATCGTCGTTACACTTTTTCTTGCAATCGTCATTCTTACATTGATTATCACTTATGTTGCAGCAAAACAAACGAAATCCACTGGTGATTTTTATACGGCAGGTGGTGGACTGACTGGATGGCAGAACGGCCTCGCGATAGCTGGCGATTATTTATCGGCTGCCTCGTTCCTTGGGATTGCAGGAATGATTGCTTTACAAGGATTTGACGGATTTTTCTATAGTATTGGGTTCTTGATCGCCTATTTAGTTGTGTTGCTGTTAGTGGCAGAGCCATTACGGAACCTTGGGAAATACACATTAGCAGACATGATCAATTCGCGCTTTGATGCGAAAAAGGTAAGAGGGGCTGCTGCACTTAGTACAATTACGATTGTTCTCTTCTACATGATTGCACAGCTTGTTGGTGCCGGTGCTCTTATTCAGCTTTTATTCGATATCCCGTATTGGATCGCCGTGTTAATTGTTGGGGTTATGATGACGATTTACGTTCTCTTTGGTGGAATGATCGCAACGAGCTGGGTACAGATTACAAAGGCTGTCCTGTTGATGGCAGGAATGATTATCATCTCCTTCCTCGTACTCATGAAATTTAATTTTAATATCGGGGCTATGTTTACGGAAGTGAAGTCGGCAACGAGTCATGGTGCTGATTATCTAAATCCAGGCATTAAATACAAAAATCCTTTGGGAACGCTTTCATTAATGCTTGCCTTAGTCCTTGGAACTGCTGGCTTGCCACATATCTTGATGCGCTTCTTCACGGTAAAGGATGCAAAAACGGCTAGAAGCTCTGTTATTACAGCTACTTGGACAATTGGTATCTTTTATATCCTAACGTTATTCCTTGGCTTTGGAGCTGCCATTTACGTAGGGGAAAGTGAAATTCTGGCAGCGAACAAGGGCGGTAACATGGCTGCACCACTTTTAGCTGAGGCAATTGGTGGAAATATCCTATTTGCATTCATTTCAGCGGTTGCATTTGCGACCATCTTAGCGGTCGTTGCGGGCCTTGTGTTATCAGGAGCATCGGCATTTGCCCATGACATTTACGGACAAATCATTAAAAAAGGAAAGATAACTGAAAAAGAACAAATGTTAGCCGCTCGCTATGCCGCACTAGGTGTATCGGTTGTATCTATTTTATTATCATTAGGGGCTCAGTACTTAAACGTAGCCTTCCTTGTTTCTTTAGCATTCTGTATCGCAGCAAGTGCAAACCTACCAGTTATCCTATATACAGTATATTGGAAGCGCTTTAATACGTCTGGTGCTGTTTGGGGAGTTCTATCAGGATTGATTTCTGCATTGGTTCTCGTGTCAATGAGTCCAAGCGTATTCTCCCCTGTGGAAGGGGCCGCTTTATTTGTCGGCAACCCGATCTTCCCATTAGACAATCCCGCCCTTGTGAGTGTGCCATTAGGCTTCCTTGGTGGTTATCTCGGAACCATTTTCTCAAAGGAAAATGATTTTAGACGCTACGCAGAAGTTGCAGTGAGGGCACATACAGGCTATAAGAAGGCGGATTGAGTGTCAATTTGACATCGATTTAGAGATAGAGAGCTTATAAAAATAAAATATATTAAACATTTGATTAGGGGGATGAGACGGATTGGTATTGAACAAAGAAATAATTGAAGAAAAAGTGACAAAATATCCTCAACAGCCACATGGGGGAAAATTAGTTGACCGTGTTTTAACTGGAGAAGAGCGGGACCGAGCGATGGAGCGGGCACGTCAGCTTCCTTATATTATGGTTGATTTAGAGGCGGTCATTACTCTTGAAATGATTGCAACGGGCGTACTATCTCCAAATGAAGGGTTCATGAATGAAGCAGATTATAAGTCCGTATTAACCGAAGGGCGCCTTGCGAATGGAGTTGTATGGCCTGTACCGCTAAGCTTTGCACCGATTGGTGAAATCAATAAGCAGGTGATTCAATCTCTATCGGTGGGAGAAGAGGTCGCCTTAGTGGATGAATCGAAGGAGCCGGTAGCGATCTTACAATTGGAAGATATTTTCGATTACGACCGAGAATTCCGTGCCCAGCAGCTATTTGGGACGACAGACCGCAATCACCCCGGGGTCGATTCCATCTATCGCAGAATGGGGGATACCGCATTAGGGGGTCCGATACAGTTACTTCGCCGTGTCCATTGGGGGCCCTTTGAACAATTACGAATTGAACCGAAGGATACTTGGAAGCTCTTTTACGAGGAGAAAAAATTCAACTCGGTGGCTGGTTTTATCACAGGGGCAAATCCTTTGCATCGTGGTCACGAATACATTCATCGCAATGCCCTGGAGGAAATGGATGGTCTATTTGTTCAGCCGTTAGTCGAGATGGCGAAGCGAGAGTATACGAGACATGAATTCCGGATGTTATCCTATCAGGCGGTGCTTGATACGTATTATCCCAAGGAAAGAACCATTCTTTCCCCGTTACGTGTGACCTATATTTTTGCGGGTCCTCGTGAGGCCGTACTCCATGCCCTCATTATGAAGAATTATGGCTGTACCCATGCATTAATCGGTCGAGATCATGCGGGGGTTGGTGATTATTATGATAAATACGCAAGTCACACCATTTTCGATCAGTTTACGAAAGAGGAGCTAGGTATTGATATTCGGCTATTTCATGAGGTGTTCTATTGCACTCGCTGTGACACCTCCGCAACTGAGCAAACCTGTCCTCATGATGATCGCTACCGAATTAATATTTCCGGAACAGGGATTCGTGAGCTGCTAAGGTATGGTGTATTACCGCCGAAGGAAATCGTCAGGCCAGAGTCTGCCCGTATTGCTATGCAAGGTGTGCAGCCTAAAGGGGTAGATGAGGAAGGGCTTGCCATTGCACCGGTTGGAAAGACGATCAAGTCTATTTTTCCTTACTATCTCCATTCAAAAGGAATCGGAGGCTCCAAGCGCAAGCGCCCATTAGAGGTGAGTGAACTAACGATTGAAGATTTAGAAGCCGCCATTAAAGATGTTCGCGAAAATGCAGACCGTGTGTACAAGGACATCTTTGAAGAGTTCAGCTATGTTACCGATCACCTTCGTTCTGTGCAGCCCCAGTGGGTGGCGGAAGCTCGAGAATCGATCTATCGTCAGCAGGAAATGGTTGTTGAGAACTTGAAGGAAAAAGTAGAGCGTGCCATGGAGAAAGCGTCAGATGAATTCTTGTATCAGGATAAATCAGAAGCCGAGCAAGAGCTAGAGGTAGCGGAAAAAATCCTTCAGGATATTCCTGCTGCTTTGCGTAGAGAGGATCTCGAATACCGAACATGGAACCCACTGCCATATAAGCGGTATCGGGGTAGTGATGAGGAATAGGATTTGCTTAGAAATAAGTTCGTTGAGAATAACCTGTCCGATCGTGGGCGGGTTATTTTTTTCGAACGAACCATTCTGTCTGCTACCTGAATTAAGCAATGTGACATGGCATGGTCAGCTCGCTAGACAATTTGAGCGCATCCGTCACCATGAAATCCTACTAAACTATCAAGACATAGAAAGTCACCAAATGAATCGTTCTCTTCAGGTGTTAAGCATGAAAATTGAAGAAACAAAAAGAGAGATCGCCCTTCTCGAAATAGCTATCCAACAAGAATCAGCCCGTTTAAAAGAGAGTACATCGAGTAAAAGGATGTGAAATGAATGAGTGTGGAAGTAAAATGGAAATATTCAGAGATTGATGAGGCGTTAGTGCAGTTGAAGGAAAAGGCAGGGCTGCTTCAAACTACGTTTCCTACCGCTATTGGGGAAAGGAATGCCCTGGATGTGGTCACCCGCTTAAATGAACTCGGAGTCTCTCTTGAACAGCTCCTCCTTGAATACAAAGCCTTCCTTCACAGAAGTGAAAAAGCTACAAACGAGGCGGTGCAACAATGGATCGAAACTGACGGGCGAATCTCGAAACCATTCATTGGACCGAACTAGTAGGGAGGGAGAGGATGAAAGTATTAGATGTGCATGGATTCCATACAGGGACAAAGGAAATCCAGAAAAATATCAAGCTTCTACAGGAGCAAATCGAAGCCATTCGGGAGGCAGTGAATCAGATCATCCACTTAGAAGATTCTCTGAAGGGAAAAGGTGGAGAATCGATCCGCAACTACTACCAACACATTCACGAGACCTTTCTCCAATTCTTTCAAAGTTTCCTAACCAACTATGATACGATAATCGGAGAAATGCAACGAGCGCTGCAGCAATTTGAACCAGCCGAAAATGGATTTATCCATGAGGGATTCGTCGATATGAATGTCCCACAAGGGCTGAAGAAAATAAGGGATATTACTGAATCGCTCACAAATGAAGCCAATCAAATCATGGCATCCGTACAGGATATCGTCTTCTTACCGAGATTGCAGGATGAGGCAACCTTAAGAGGAATCGAACAAGGGAGAGTAAGGGCGAAGAAGACGATTGAGGATCTCTATTTTTTCGACCAGCAAGCAACCCGATCCCTAGACATCGTCGAGAAGGATATTCAAACGATGACTGAATTTGTCCAACAAGCAAATGCGATGTTCGAAGGTGACAAACGTATCATCATCGACTTCAATCCAGAGAAATTAATGGAAGGGGAAGGATATCGGAATCTAGTTGCCGAATTATATTCGTTTACAGAGGAAGAAAATAAAAGTGCACTCGATAAGATAATAGGACTTGAGAAAACTGAAATACCTATTTCAAAAGGGGAGATACCCTGGGGCCCTGGAAGAATCATCAAGGTTGGCGAACTCGGAAAAGTTGTTAAGGTTATAAGTAAGCGATTGTTGCCTAAGATGTCTAAGGGTACGGGTAAATCTGGGGCAGACAATATCGCATTTTATGCTAAATACAAGGAAGTTCTTAAAGTTACTGAGTCAGCTAATCCAATAGTTGATAGTTTAAGACAAACTGGTAAATTACCTTCATATTATGTTAATAAAGATGTGGCTGTATTAAACGGCTGGAAACCGGGAAAAGCACTTAATAACTATGTATCTGGTGGGCAACTTGGAGGAGATGTATTCAAAAATACTACAAATGTGCTACCTAATGCCCCTGGAAGAGTGTGGTATGAAGCGGATGTAGGCCTAAAAAACACAATGGCAAGAAGTAAACAGCCCGGTTCAAGACTACTTTATTCTAATGATGGGCAAATGTATATTACTACTGATCATTATAAAACAGTTCATTTTATCGGAACTTATAAATAAAGAGAGGGATTATATTGATGACACAGGAGAATGAATCAAAACAAGATAAACTTATATTGGATGTGAGTGCAGTTCAAAATTCAACTGAACTTCATTGTTTGTTAAAAAAGAATCTTGAATTACCCGATTTTTATGGAATGAACTGGGATGCATTTTGGGATGCAATTACTGGACTAATTGAATTACCTGAAACTTTGATTTTTGAGGGGTGGAGCAACGTTGAAGAGAGACTACCAAAAGATTCCCAAATCTTCATTAACCTCTTAAATGATTTTAACGAACAATATCCACATTGGAAATGCAAAGTCGTTTATAAATAATATTTTAAAACCTTGATTGGCTAAATGCTTTTCAAGGTTTTTTACTTTAGTTTAGATTAAATCGGCTAATATTTGAGTGGGACAATACGATAATGATTTGTTTGAGAATCGAGCTCATGATGGTTGTAGCATCATGGAGTATCGTTTTAATATTTGGAGGGATGACAAGTGTGAGAATTTGGCGATAAACCATTTTATATGGCAGGGGTGTTATGACATGGAATAGCTAACAAACTAACGAGATTGACAAAGCTCTTGGAGATAAACAATGGGTAACGTAAAAGAGCGCTCTTTTATTGTCTTTGACTCATTAATTTTGGGTTGTATTTTTACTAGAGATGGTCGTATAATACTCGTTATTCGTTTAAAAAGTGTTACATAAATTGTAATCTTCGTAACGGAGGCTGAAAATTGAACGTTGTCGGATTAAACCCATTTTATCCAATGGATGAGACAACTAGAGGAGCGTTTCAAAAAGTAGATTCTATTAATTATTGGAAAATTCGAGGAGAAGATGCTTTAGGAGGAAGATAATATGAGTATTTTGCCTGAGAGACTAGATGAAGTTCTAGGAGAAGAAATATATAAACGTGAAGATAGCAATCTAGTTCAGGATGCTTTAATAAGGCTAGGTGTAAACGCATCGGATACTTTCCAAGAATTTTATATCCAGTATGCAGGACCTTTTTGGGAAGAGCATATACCCTTTGAATTACTAGATATAGCAGATGAAGAAAACAATATTGAATCATACACACTCATTTCTAGAAAGGAACATGGTTTTCCGAAGCAATATCTGGTTTTAAGTGCAATGTCAGCAAATGCTGTATTAGCACTGGATACTGTAACAGATAAAGTTTATATAGTTAATTTTGAGGGTGGAGATGAACTGCTTATTAAAGGTGAGTTAAAGGCAAGTTGGTCATCGTTTTTTGATTTCTTGAAGGCATATTTTAATTGTTAATTATGGTCCAATAAAAGTTAATTCAAAGATTTTCTTAATACCTTGATGGCTAAATGCCTTTCAAGGTTTCTTTTTTGTGAGGGCTAACCTAGTGCCGAATAAAGCATTATTCATACAGAGAATAAGGCTAATCCTTGTAATCTCTATATGATGTTTTAACAAATTCTTTAGTACGTACAAACCTTTAAAACCTATGACCTATCTAAGGATATAGGAAAAGGAGAACAAACATTAGATAAGGTCAAAACATATGAACAAGCTAGAAACAAGGTACTAGCCCTAGGTGGAGGTTTAGAACCAAACTCACAGCATTGATATAGGGGCATGTTGGAATAGGATTTTCGAAATAGATTTCACCTATAAGCCTCATAGTAAATTAGGCAGAAATACGGTGGTTGAATAAAAAACAAATAGGTATAATATACATAATTATGCAAAAAATAGGAGGTCCAAAATGCGAGAGGACTTATATTCTCCTACTTTAGCCACCAGGGAAGTAGAAAGAACAAAAAGCTATAATATTGCGAATCTATTTTATGTTGCTTTTTTCGGAGGAGTAGTGGCTATGTCTGTATTAGGAATAAGGAATGCAAAGTGGCTTCAAATAGAGAAAAAGTACATCCGACTGTTGACTGCGATGAGTATTTTACATTTAGCGGATGAAGAGGAGGAAAACACATGAATCAAGAATCCCAACGAGATAAGTTGAAGGTTATTTCTTTCGATAAGGAAAAGAATCAAATAGTAGAAATAGAGGAGAAAAGAGATACATTTGCTGATGTGGGTGGACTAGAGGAAGTGAAGAAACAAATAAAAATAGATTTTATTCTTCCTATCCAGTCACCCGAGATTTTCCAAGCATTCGGAAAGGAAATAGGAGGCGGGCTTTTGTTTTACGGGCCTCCTGGTTGTGGAAAGACCTTTCTAGCCCGTGCTGTTGCTGGAGAAATCAATGCTCGCTTCGTTCATTTAGATTTACAAAGCATTTTATCAAAATGGTCAGGGGAGGCCGAACAAAATTTACATGACTTTTTTGAGGATGCCCGAAAGAGAACGCCTTGTGTTCTATTTATTGATGAATTAGACGCACTTGGCGGAAATAGGCAAAAGATGTCTGCCCATCATGATCGATTACTAGTTAACCAGTTACTGATCGAATTGGATGGTTCGGCGTCAAATAATGAGGGGATTTACGTGATCGGTGCAACCAATACTCCATGGTATTTAGACCCAGCACTGAGGCGGCCAGGTCGTTTTAATTCATTAATTTTCCTTCCGCCGCCACAATTAGAGGAACGCAAAGCCATCCTAGCTTTGAAAATAAAAGGCAAACCTCAAGAAGAAATACAGTTGGATCTGATTGCGGCGTATACAGAACATTTTTCTGGTGCGGACCTAGACCACCTCGTGAAGGATGCGATTAATTTTGCTATTGCACGTTCTTTTGAGACTGGCGAGATACAACCATTGACGAATGAAGACTTCATGAAGGCAATGGAGAAACGGCAAGCAACAACGCTTGAATGGTTCGCAACAGCGAAAAGCTATGCCCTGTTCAGCGATGTCAATCAGGAATATAAGGATGTCCTTAATTATATTTACAAAAATAATTTGAAATAAGGGAATGAATAACATGACAGGGTCTTTAAACAATCAATTTTCTTTAATGAAATATTATATAGATAAGGGCGAAATAGAGAAATCTATAGAGCAAGCTGAAGCAGTCCTTCAAGACAACCCTGAATCCCCTATTGGCTATATTTTAATGGTCTATCATTACTATATGGTTGGACAAAATGAGGAGGTCATCAATTGGAGTGACGAGGCGCTTCAAAGGGGACCAGAGGATGAAGCTGTCATCGAGTTTATCTCCTATATTTATCAGGATTTGCAATGTGATCAAGAGAAATGGAAAGAACTTGTCGAGACGGGTCTTCGCCTCTTTCCTGAGAATGCTAGTTTCCATGCGCAGTATGCACATATTCATAAAGCAACAAATATTGAACAAGCGAAATTGTCTTATCAAGAGGCGATTCGGCTTAAGCCGCATGAGGAGTTATATTTAGGGAATTACGCTGCCTATTTATATGCATTAAACGAGAGAACGGAAGCTGAAAAATATGAACAATTGGCTCTTCAAGCAAATCCTGAAGATGTAAATAATTTGCTAAAATTTGCTAAGATTGCTTTTGATGATGAAAAATTCAAAAAAGCACAATGGCTAATAGATGAAGCAATGAGACTGGAGCCGAACAATCAAAACGTACGTGATTCTTATAAGACTATCTATCCTACTAAAAATGTTTTTATACGTTCTGGAATTCAGTTACATGTTTTTTTGTTTAAAATGCTTGTAGGTTACCCAGCAATTTATATTTCAAAGATTATTGGCAACAAAATTTCCTTTGAATTTCTACTCTTCCTTGTTTTTCTTGCGGAATTGGGTGGACTTTATCTCATAATAGGAACGAAATCATTTTTTATTTTGCTTGGACTCTATTTTCTTATCATATTTGTCGGTTTGAGAATCAAAGAATCAATGCTCAAAGCCGCTGGATTATCCAATATAGAAGAAGAAACGATGGAAAAGGAAGCGAAATCACAGCGCAAGGCAGCATTAAAGAAAATGAAAAAGGAAATAGCCAAAAACAAAGAGGTTGCCATTGAAAAAGAAGAAATGTTACCATCTGCGAAGCTAGAAATGCAATTATCCGAAATATGGGATTCAGCTAATATTGAAGAAATAAAAATTGAAGCGGAAGCTAAGGCAGAAGAAAGAGCAAAAGAAGAGGAAAAGGCAAAAGAAAAAGAAAAAGCTGCTCTTACGAAAAAAGAATCATCTAAAAATACTCCAGGTAAGACGGAGAATCCAACACCGATTGAATGGCCAAAAGAATATAGTAGATGGCCTGTATTTGTCATGATCTTTGCCATAGCACTTAGCATAACCATTCGGTACGTCCCAGGAATGATTGAGAAAGCGAATCGTCCAAAACCTCTTCCAGTTGAAACCCAACAATCAATGACAGCGTTTAAAGAGGACCAAAGGCTGAATGAAGTAAAAATGAATATACAAAATTATCTGCCTGTTGTTACCCAATTTACGCAATCATTAGGGGATGAGAATGCTATCGGCAATATGAGCGATATTATTTATCAAGGCTACGAAGAGGTCATCAAGGAAAATATTGACCATCCACTTCTTAGTCAATTGGCGAATGCTAACATACAAAGGGCTAGCACCTCGATAACATCATCGTATTTTTTATTGGTGAATGAGGAGGAAAATATAAAGGCAGTGGTAGAAATCACCTTTGGAAAGCTGACTCATCTCTATGCCGAAGATTGGAGTCAAACCGAAACGGAAATAGAGGAATATCAAAAATGGTTAAACCATATTGAAACGAAGGGAATCGATATTGCCGAAATTACTGAACAGAGTTTATAAATGGTGTATATCAATTCTCTATGAAAGAGTATTTGTTTTTTGCTAGCAAGTAAAAAAGAGCGAGATTTAGTGAGAAAATAATCATGAGCAACTGCACCCAACCTAGTATGAGAATAACCTGTCCGATCGTGGGCGGGTTATTTTTTATGGTTGTTAAGTGGATTTAGCGGGAAGTACGGTCTGCTAAACAAAGGAAATGGAGGATCCGTTCCCGTTTTTATACTTACCTTTCATTGATTAAAAGCCGATGATGATTTCATTAATTATTTTGAATTGACCAAAAAGTTGTACTATGATAGTATAACTATCATATAATAGTAAAACTCTCACTTTTATGTAAAAAAAAGGATAGGTAATTAATCAGTAAACGCTTATGTCTAGGGGGAATATAAATGAATTGGAATAAAGAGTATGATGTTTTGGTGGTAGGCTCGGGGGCCTCGGGCTTTTCTGCCGCGTTAACTGCAAAATTAGAAGGAATGGAAACGCTTTTAATCGAGAAGGAAGGGAAATTTGGCGGGGCCACAGCACTCTCTGGCGGAGGAGTGTGGGTACCGAATAATCGCTATTTGGTGGAAGCAGGTGTTGCTGATACCTTTGAAGAGGCAAAACAATACATGGACTCCACAATTGGAGAACGAACATCCGATTTAATGAAGGAGACGTATTTGCATAAGGGTATTGAAATGTTAGACTATTTCCATACAAAAACCAATCATATGCGCTTTTCATATGCAACGGATTATTCGGATTATTATGCTCATTTTCCAGGTGGCAAGGCTCATGGTCGTTCCATTGAACCACTGATTTTTGATGCGAGAAAATTAGATGATTGGGAAAAACTCATGTTAGAGCCAACCTTAGACACTGCTGGATTTGTCATGACAGGACAAGATTTTCGTTATGTCAATATGTTAACCCGGACGTGGCAAGGCAAAATGAGAGCATTACGTTTGGGATTAAGGATGATTAAATCAAAAATAACTGGTGCCCGCTTTGTGTCTTTAGGTCAAGCATTAATTGCTCGATTCGCTTTATCCTACAAGGAAGCGGGCGGGGAGCTTTGCGTTAATACAGCCTTTGAAGATTTTGTTGTAGAAAATGATCGAGTCATTGGGATCAAGGTGAAAAAAGACGGCAAAGAGATGTATTTAAAAGCCCGAAAAGGAGTGATTTTTGGCTCTGGTGGATTTTCAAAGGATCAAGAAAAAAGGGAAAAATATTTGCCCAAACCAACCAATCACGAATGGACTTCCTCTCCAGAAGGTCAAACAGGAGACCTTCTGACACCAGCTGAAAAACTAGGGGTGAAATTTGATTTAATGGATAAGGTATGGGGAGCGCCCTCCATTATTGACCATGAAGGGAAGCCCTA
This sequence comes from Anoxybacillus andreesenii, assembly GCF_030813005.1. Lineage (NCBI taxonomy): Bacteria > Bacillati > Bacillota > Bacilli > Caryophanales > Anoxybacillaceae > Anoxybacillus > Anoxybacillus andreesenii. The sequence continues at coordinate 237,260 of NZ_JAUSTU010000003.1, read as the reverse complement.
TTTCCTCGTTGCTGACAGGGCCATTCCAAGTATGATCATCATTGACCAAAATGGAGATCGATACTTAAACGAAGCCATTCCATATCATGAGTTTGTCGATAAAATGTATGAACATGATACAAAAACAAAAGGAAAAGCGATTCATTCTTGGATCATTGTTGATAAAAGAACCAAATCGAGATATCTATTTGATACTCTCTTTCCAGGACAAGATTTTCCGAAAGAATACTATGAAAAAGACATCGTAAGAATAGGCAACACTGTAGAAGAGCTGGCGGAGAAATTAGGCATGAAACCTGAAAAACTAAAAGAAACAATCGAGCGTTTCAACGGTTTTGCTCGAAACGGGAAGGATGAGGATTTCGGCAGAGGCGATAATCCTTACGACCGATATTATGGAGATCCGACATTGAAGAATCCGAACTTAGATGTACTAGATAAAGCCCCTTTTTATGCATTACGGGTATATCCTGGTGATATAGGAACAAAAGGCGGCGTAAAGAAGCGTTCACTTAGGGATTGAAGAAAAACTTAAATGAACAGCTTCAAGCGGGGCAAAAGTAAAAGACCAGTCACATTTAAACTTAATGGCTTGATGTGGCTGGTCTCTTTATTATTTTGTATTATTTCCCACTGAAAGTATAAATTCAGCCATAGTCATTGCAGAATTTACAAGAAGTCTAGCATGATGCTCAGATATACTAATTCTTTGACTTCCAACACCATGCGCATCACTATTATTGTTTCTCATCTCAGCAATAGATGAAACGATTTTTTCCAAACCTGAAAGTAGTGTATTGATTCGTCTATCAAGGTTTTTATCTGTGTGCATATTGTATAACCCTTTTACTTGCTTATAAAGCCTACCTATGTCTCCACTGTCTGTTGGCGTTTCATTCTTGTTTTCGATAACATAACAAAATACTTCTTCTAATAATGTTCTAGATTTAGTGATTGCACTGTCATAACTTCCATTTACCACATCAAGCATTGCCCTCTCAGAAATATCTTTAATGTATTCTCGATCAATGTTTTTTACTTGAGGAGTAGTTACTTTAATCGTAGAATTTATTGGAATAATATGAAATCTTTGATTGATGATAGTAAGTTTATTGCCACCAAAATAAAGTATTCCATTAATCTGTTCTATTACTGTCTTAACGATATAATTATAGATCTCTTCAATCTGATCTGGTGTTTTCCTTTTAAGTTTATCTGTAAATTGCTGTTTTGAAAATAGATAGGAAAGAATATCATTAATTCGGTTAGTCTCAATTCCATGCTTAAGAAGGTTATCTAAGTAATTCCATCTACTTAATGCTCCTCCATTCCATCCGTATGTTTCAGACAGTCCAAATAATTGGGAAATTTCTACTATAGTCGGGCCACTTAAATAAGGCATTGAAATCTCTACATCATCTATTTCTCCAAATTGAGAATCACCGTCTAAAATAGCTAGAATAGCCTTATTTCTTAATAGCTCAAATGGAGATTTTTGCTTTTTATGCAATCATTTCACCTCACAATATTTATTCTATAGTAACCTATCAATTTATTTAATCTGCTGTATTGATTATTTGCTACACCAACCCTAAATACTTCTCAAAGAATAACATCAGTTTTTCAATAATTCCTTGCTTTTTCGCAGCTCTGCCTCCGCCAAAGCGAGACACAGGTGGCATGATTTTATCAATGGCTGTACCGGTCGTTTTAAGCATTCCATCTCGGAAAGCATTATCGATGAATCGGCGGGTTTCTTCAGGCTTTAATTTCTCTTCTTCTATAATTGCTGAAATATCCGCTTCCTTACGCTCGTCGAGGAATTTACGCCAATCCTCATCCACTTTGGTCGATACATTGACTTGCTCAATAAAACGCTCGATAAGTTCTTTCTTACTTCGAAGTTCAATACTCGAATTGATAGCCTTATCAATGGTCGTAAGAATGGTTTTATCCTTACAGTTGGATTGTTGATATTTAGCTACAAGCATAAGGATGTAGTCAATATTTACCTCTATCTGTTTGACCAGTTCAATCTCAAAAACTATGTCATCATTGATAGTTTCTTTGTCACCATCAGCACCTTTTCTATATTCCTGATACAGGTCAATATAAATGCTCTGATAGTCCTGAAAATCCCTTTCAGATAAAATCTCGTTTCCTTCGAAGTCATCGAAGGAAGTAAGAATATTTCTGAGTCGAAGTATTGCTCCATATAACCGGATAAAGTCTTTTTCTGCTTCTTCTCCGATAATAGGTTGGCCAAGGGGATACTGTGTTGTAAGAGTTGCAATCAGTTCTGCATAGCCCGGCTTATACTCACCTTTATCATCATAGCCGTTATAGTATTCTTCGTATGTTTTTAACAGTACAATACCGCCAGCATCCTTATTGCCGAATAGTGCAATAGCTTTGTCTGTTTCTTCTTTCAAATCTCTAAAGCAAACGATATTACCATAAGTCTTAACGCTGTTTAGGATGCGGTTAGTCCTTGAAAAAGCCTGAATCAGTCCATGCTGTCGCAGATTTTTGTCTACCCATAGCGTATTCAGGGTTGTTGCATCAAAGCCTGTCAGGAACATATTAACAACAATCAATATATCAATCTCCCTATTCTTTACACGAAGAGAAAGGTCTTTATAATAATTCTGGAACTTATCCGAGGAAGTATCGTAATTCGTACTAAATGTGGAATTGTAATCTCGGATAGCTGCCTCAAGAAAATCTCTGGAGCTCTGGTCAAGGTTTTCCATATTAAAATCCTCTTCAGGCAACAGTCCATCTGGCTCCTCCTCATTTGCACTAAAACTGAAAATAGTTGCAATGGTAAGGTTACGGTTCTTTTCCGCTATCTGCTTCTTAAACTCATTATAGTATCTGATTGCCATTGGGATGGATGCAGCAGCAAATATGGAGTTGAAACCGGCAACTCGCCTTGTTTCACGCTTTTCAATCATCTTTTTAGGGTTGTGCTTATCTGCTTCTTCCCATTTCGCAGAGAATGTGTAATAACTATTGCGCTTCGTCTTCTGATCAAAGTGTTCAAGAACGTAAGAAACAATTTCACTGATTCGCTGTGGATCTGCTAAGGCTTTTTCTCTATCTATGCTATAGACTTTTTTATCATTAACGTAATCAGGCATCTTAATGGTATTGATAAAATCTATTCTAAAAGGCAGAACATTCCCATCATTGATGGCATCTACAATGGTATAAGTATGTAGCTTTTCTCCAAAGGCCTGCTCGGTTGTACGGAGCAATGGGTTACCTCCTGAACTAGCATTGGCAGCAAAAATTGGGGTTCCCGTAAAGCCGAAGATATGATAGTTCTTAAAGCTCTTCGTAATAGCTTGATGCATTTCACCAAATTGGGAACGGTGGCACTCATCAAAAATCAGTACCACATGTTTCTTGTAAATATCATGCTGTTTGTTTTTACGGATGAATATATCCAACTTCTGAATAGTGGTTACAATGATTTTGTATTCATGAGGATTTCCTTTTTCATCCCTGTCCTCCAATTGTCTTTGAAGAACTCTTGTGGACGTATTACCGTTAGCTGCCCCTTTTTCAAAACGATCATATTCCTTCATGGTCTGATAGTCTAGGTCTTTACGGTCAACAACAAACAATACCTTGTCTATGTAAGGCAAGGCAGAAGCTAATTGGGCTGTCTTAAAACTGGTCAATGTCTTACCAGAGCCTGTTGTATGCCAAATATATCCTCCAGCTGCAGTTGTGCCCATCTTCTTGTAGTTGGTTGATACTACAATACGTGATAATATACGTTCTGCAGCAGCTATTTGATAAGGACGCATTACAAGTAGCAGATCTTCAGATGTAAAAATACAATATTTTGTTAGTATATTTAAGAGGGTATGCTTGGCAAAAAATGTTTTAGTAAAGTCCACAAGGTCAGGAATAATTTTGTTATTTGCATCTGCCCAAAAGCTGGTAAACTCAAAGCTGTTGCTTGTTTTTTTGCTTCTTCGACGTTCACTGCTGCTTTGCTCCTTGATATGAGCATTTCTTGTGGTGTTACTATAATACTTTGTATGGGTGCCATTGGAGATTACGAATATTTGTACATACTCAAATAAACCAGAAGCCGCCCAAAAGCTGTCACGCTGGTATCTTTTTATCTGGTTGAAGGCTTCACGGATAGCAACACCGCGACGCTTTAACTCCACATGAACTAGTGGAAGTCCATTGACAAGTATAGTCACATCATATCGGCTTTCGTGCTTTCCACCAGCTTCTTCGTATTGATTAATAACCTGCAGGCGATTGTTATGGATATTCTTTTTATCCAAAAGGTATATGTTCTTTGTTGTTCCATCTTCACGTTTTAGAATCTGGATATGGTCATCTTGAATCTTTCTGGTTTTTTCAACAATACCCTCATTTGTATTGGCAATACATTCTGTGAAAAATCTATCCCATTCACTGTCAGTAAAAGTGAAGTCATTAAGCAGTTCAAGTTGCTTTCGGAGATTTTCTATCAATGAAGCTTCATTGTGTACTGAAATATATTCATATCCTTGTGAAGTTAGTTGCCTGATAAACTCCCGCTCAAGTTCTGCCTCGCTCTGATACTTTTCAGGACGGACATTATATTCAGCTGCATATTCAGCAACAACCGTTGCTTCATCAGTACTGGCAACGATGTTGTAAATGCTCATGCCGTCACCTCCTTGAAAGATAACAGTTTATCTCTGTAATATTCATATTGCTTTTGCCGTGCTTCGATTTCGGCCGGAATGCCGCTGGTTAAGTCGTTGCAGAGAGCGTCAAAGCGATCGAGGATAGCTACGATGCGCTCTTGTTCCTCAATGGGAGGGACAGGAATCCGATAATCCTTAACATTTGTGTCGGATATTGCTGGATAACTTGCACCTTGTTGATACTTTTCAACATGATAATAAAAAGAAGAAGATGCAATGTGATATAAAACCCATTTTTGTAGAACAATATCTGTATTTGCCCTTAAAACACAAAATCCAGTGCTACATATTTGTCCATCATACTCACTATCAATTAAACAATATCTTTTTAATAAAGGTCTTGTAGTAGCGAACAAAATATCGCCTGCCTTTACGATTTGTTGTGCCCTACTTGGTGCATTGTTTTTATTGATTTCCTGTGTTTCAGTAATATAATGTAGTTCTCTATCAACTGACGTTAAATCAATATATTTGTAAGTTGTTGATTCATCTTCCAAAGACCATTTTATATTTGATGTTGGTAGGGTGCATTCTTTAAGCGAAATCCATTTAACAGTATCTTCGTTAAGATCAGTCAATAGTAGATCCCTATAATACTCATACTGCTTTCTCCTTGCTGTAAGCTCTGCTGTAAGCTCTGCTGTAAGCTCTGCTGTAAGCTCTGTGAAATTGTCCAGAATACGGACAATTTCCTGCTGAACAGCTAGAGGGGGAAGGGGAACGGAAATCCTTGCCATGACGTTGCTCATCAATTTTGGGTTACCCATACCATCATTAACATATTTTTTTGCATATACTTGCAAAACATAAAATAGAAACTTAGTACTTACCAGTTCATTATTTTTAACCCTTAATAATCCACAAACATTTGTTATACTAAATTTTTCGTTAATATGATAAAAAACAGAACCAGCGTTTGCTCCATCTGTTGTCCATGTTACGGATTCGCAGTCATAGTCAAAAGTATTTATGTAGCCAAAAACACCGTTATTTGCTGTTTGTGATGAATAAACGGGATAAACACCAGTATTTTCTCTTAGATAATTTTTGGACATTACTCTCCCACGTGTAATATCACAAATTTCTTCCACTGTTACAAACTCCACTCCATCTGGACAAAGTTCAGCAATCAATTCATCTAACTTACTCATTTGCCCACCTCAATTTCTGCAATAATCTTATCTATTTCTTCCCGCAAAATCTGCTCTCTCGCCACAATTTTTTCTATCTCAGCATTGAGGGCAACAATATCAATCTTTTCTCTGGTATCCTCCTGTTCAACATAGGTAGAAACAGACAGGTTATAATCTTGTTCAGCTATTTCACTGTTTGGCACAAGCCTAGCAAAATGCTCTATATCTTTTCTATCTTTGAATGCGTTAAGAATGGTCTCAATATTTTCTTGTGTAAGCTTGTAGTTATTCGTAACCTTGACAAATTCCTTTGATGCATCGATAAATAAGGTGCTATTTTCTGATTTAGACTTCTTCAGCACCATAATGCAGGTAGCAATGCTGGTACCATAAAACAAGTTATCCGGTAACTGAATGATACAGTCGATATAGTTATTATCAATCAGGTACTGCCTGATTTTCTTTTCAGCGCCTCCTCGGTACATTACACCGGGGAAACAAACGATAGCCGCTGTTCCGTTTGTTGCAAGCCAAGAGAGACTATGCATAATAAAAGCAAGGTCTGCCTTAGACTTAGGAGCCAATACTCCCGCTGGAGAAAAACGGGGATCGTTAATCAAAATAGGATCATTGTCGCCCTTCCATTTAATAGAGTAAGGTGGATTTGATACAATGGCTTCAAAAGGCTCATCATCCCAATGTTGCGGATCTGTTAGTGTGTCCCCAAGGGCAATATCAAATTTGTCATAATCAATATCGTGCAGGAACATATTAATTCTGCACAGGTTGTAGGTTGTAATGTTGATTTCTTGACCGAAGAAACCTTGACGTACATTTTCTTTTCCTAAGATTTTTGCAAACTTTAGCAGTAGAGAGCCAGAACCGCAGGCGGGGTCATATACCTTGTTGACTTCAGTTTTTCCTACTAATGTTAAGTGGGTAAGGAGTTCAGAAACCTCCTGCGGCGTATAGTATTCACCACCACTTTTTCCTGCATTGGATGCATACATACCCATTAAAAACTCATAAGCATCACCGAATGCATCTATGGTATTGTCTTTGTAATCTCCCAGCTTCATTTCTCCAACAGAATTCATTAGCTTAACCAGCTTTTCATTACGCTTTACTACAGTGTTACCTAGCTTATTGCTGTTAACATCAATATCGTCAAACAGACCTTTGAAATTATCTTCACTCTCTGTTCCTTGGGCAGATGCCTCTATATTACTGAAAACCTGTTCCAGTGTTTCATTTAAGTTTTCATCGTCCTTTGCACGAGCTCGGACATTTTCAAAAAGTTCGCTGGGTAAAATAAAGAAGCCCTTTGTCTTAACTAAATCCTCTCGTGCCTGTTCTGCTTCTTCGTCGGATAACTTAGCATAATCAAATTCCGTATTGCCAGCTTCCCATTCTCCGGCGTTAATATAGGCAGTAATATTTTCAGATATGTAGCGGTAAAACAGCATTCCTAGAACATATTGCTTAAAGTCCCATCCATCTACACTGCCTCTTAGATCATTTGCCATATTCCATATCGTGCGGTGTAATTCCGCCCGTTCCTGTTCTTTTCTGTTGTTTTCCATAACTCTACTTCCTTTCTTCAACCATATTAGGCACTAATTCCATGATATCTTTAAAATCAACGCCAAGTGCCGTACAAACCTTTACAAGAACATCCATACTGACATATTCGTTTTTAGAAAGCTTTGAAATTGACGATGGACTTATTCCCGCAGCAGCTTGCAAATCTTTCTTCTTCATATCGCGGTCTATCAACAATTTCCAAAGCTTTTTATAGCTAACGGTCATCTTGGTCACCTCTTTATATATGTTTTTTCCATTATAGCACATTTCCTTCAAAAACAACATGATTATTCTGTGTTTGTGAAGTAATTTTACAATGTTAACAAAGATAATGATAGTTGTGTATGCCTTTCATTTTTCTCTTTTATTCAAATAAATACTTTTAGACAAAAAAGTCTGTAAGTCTATATGTAAAACCAAAGGCAAAGTTATAACATTAATCTTTCTTAAACTAAATATCACTTCCGCTCAAATTTGAGCAAAAGCATATGCATTACAGCCGTCTTTTCTGGCAAATAGACAGGCTGTTTTTTTATTTTAAGGGGTTCGAATCAATAGAATTCTTCGCTTATGAATGAGGAAGAAAATTATTTTTCTAAAATCCTCAACTAATGTGCTCTACCAAGGCTATAAGGTGAGAGGAAAACAATCCACCAATAAAAGCAGAGTTTTTCTCTCACTGCTCCTTGACAACTGAATACCCCGAAATGCAAGAGATACTTCAAGGTGAATATGCCATGACGATAATTCCGAGCGCATTCCTTGAAAGATAACGAGGTTGTGTCCAACAAGGCAAACCCTCTGGAACAGTAGCGTTTCGGGTCATATATAACAGGCAAGGAGGTGAAATAACTGAAACCACAATATGATAACTTGCCACAGATACTCAAAATTAAGCCACAGTTTTGCTGTTGGAAATATGAAGAGCGAAGTGGCAGAAAAACCAAAGTTCCCTATAATCCAGTAACAGGAAAAAGGGCAAAACCAAATAAACGTGATACATTTAAAGATTTTAGTTCGGCGATAGCTGCTATAAGTAAATATGACGGTATCGGATTTTTGGTGGGTAATGACATCTGTGTTATCGACTTAGATGATTGCTTTGATAGCAGCGGTAGGCTTAAGCCTATTTCCCAAAGTGTAGTAGAGGCTTTTAGGGGTTGCTATATGGAACACAGTCCATCTGGAAAAGGGCTTCATATTTTCTTTAAGGCCACAGGCTTTAACTTTGACAAAACAAAATATTATATCAACAACAGAAAGCTGGGAGTTGAGGTCTATGTGGCTGGAGCTATTAATCGCTTTGTTACCGTAACGGGAAATATGTTTGCAGATGGTGATATAGCGGAGAAATCGAATGAGCTTCAGATGATACTAGACAAGTATATGCTACGTCCTACCCCTGTGAAGCAAATTCTGGATAGAGAAAGCCAATCCTATCTGTCTGACAAGTCTGTTATTGAGAAGGCTTTAAAATCGGCAAACGGAGAAAGGTTCAAAGCATTATGGCAGGGAGATACATCTGGTTATGCTTCTGCCAGTGAAGCTGATTTGGCACTTTGCGGTATGCTGGCATTTTGGTGTGGCAGAGATATTGGACAGATAGACAGACTTTTCCGGCAGAGCGGCCTAATGCGAGATAAATGGAATAGATCACAGTCCGGCAGTACTTATGGAATGATAACCATAGAAAAAGCAATTGCAAATGCTACTGAAATATATAAACCAGGTGGTAAGCGTTCATCAGCTACAGAAGATTTTGGAGAATGTTCCCTTGCTGACTTTAAGCCTGAGAGTAACGATCGCTACCCTTGGACGGATATTGGGGCAAGCAGGCTGTTTGCTGATTATTATAAATCTTTTGCCCGCTTTGTTCCCGAAAGGAAAATGTGGTTTTGCTATGAGAATGGTATTTGGATTCCTGATGTCGGTAATCTCCAAGTGATGGAAATGTGTAAATTATTGGCCAACCAACTGCTAACCTATGCTTTGACTATTCAGGATGAACATCAAAGAAAGGCATACATTGACTATTGCCGAAAGTGGCAGTCAAGAAGATACAGGGAAACGGTACTTAAGGATGCGCAGAGCGTATATCCCATATCAATGGCTGAATTTGACCAAGACCCGCAAGTGCTCAACTGTTCCAATGGCACATTGTTTTTAACATCCATGGATTTTCAACCCCACAACAGCGAGGACAGACTCACAAAGATATCTGGTGTTAAGTTTGATCCAGAAGCCAAAAGCGAGCGATGGGATAGATTTATTCATGAGATTATGAGCGGAGATGAGGAAAAGGCAAAATTCCTCCAAAAAGCCTTTGGCTACAGCATCAGCGGAGACACTCGGTATGAATGCCTGTTTGTTCTCTATGGTGCTACAACTCGAAACGGTAAAGGTACGCTATGTGAGAGCATTCTTAAGGTATTAGGCAGTTATGGCTGTACCGCAAGGCCAGAGACTATCAGTCTGAAAAAGAACAATAACAGTTCAAGTCCAAGTGAAGATATTGCCCGGCTTGCAGGAGTACGCTTTGTGAATATCTCCGAACCTAGCAGAGGACTTGTCCTAAATGCTGCACAGGTAAAAAGCATGACGGGTGGTGACACCATCAACGCAAGGTTTCTACACGAAAACTCTTTTGACTTTTCACCTAAGTTTAAGCTTTATATCAACACCAATTATCTGCCCGTTATAACGGATATGACACTGTTTTCCAGTGGCAGAGTGGTGATTATCCCTTTTGAACGACACTTTGATGAAAGCGAGCAGGATAAAAACTTAAAACGTGAATTCGTCAAAGCGAAGAATCAGAGTGCTATCCTCAACTGGCTAATTGAAGGCTACCAGTTGTTAAAGAAGGAGGGCTTGACTTTACCTGATTCCGTTAAGACAGCAACAGAGGCTTATAAGCGTGACAGCGATAAAATAGCATTATTTTTCGAGGATGCCTTGGAGGAAAGCCCTAACAGTGAGGTGCGGACATCCGAAGTGTATGCCCGGTATCAGCGTTGGTGCAGTGCCAATGGCTGTTATTCGGAGAATGCAAGAAACTTCAAACAAGCCTTAACAGCTATCGCCCGTGTAGAACGGAAACGACCACGTTCTGGTGGTGGAATGACCACAATGCTTATCGGATATAAGCTGACAGAAGAAGAGTTTTTTCTTATTTAAACACAGTGTAGCAGCTTGTAGCAAGAAAAACAGGTTATATAAAAAATCGCTCTCGTATAGAGAGTTTAGTTTTTACCTGCTACATCTTGCTACAAAGCTTAAAACCAGTGAAAACAATGGATACAACTCCATGTGTTAATACCTGCCCCTAGGGGAGGTCAAATCTCCACACTTTTTCATCTGGACAACGGGCGTGGGGCAACGTGTAAAAAAACGCAGTTTCAAACGGGGTATATACCCCACAATCCATTTTAATTTAGGAGGTAAAGGATTATGGCAACATCAACAACTTATAATAGAGCGTTTTGGAATGTTATGAAAGGAAAAGAAGAAAACAATCAAAATCTAAGCGAGGGTTTTGATAATGCAGGAGCCTATGTCGCACCAGATGAGTTCAGAGAAGGCTTTAACACTGCTTTGGCAAAGGAAAATATATTCCGCAGATTTGCTACTGTTATCAATCTATCTTCTGCAGAAGGTAAAATTCAAGCGGTATTCTCAACGGGGACAGCAGATTGGGTTGAAGACGGAGATCCAATCCCCGAAAGTGCCGATACATTTACACAGTTTCTGGTGAAATCATACAAGCTGGCATCTCTTGTCAAGCTAAACCGCTCATTCGTCACCGATATGAACTTTAATCTTGAAAAATATCTGATGGGTGATTTTGCGAAGCGTTTTGGCAAGGCTGAGGAAAATGCATTACTTAATGGAAATGGCACAACACAGCCAACAGGTATCCTTACAGCAGATGCAGATGTAACTACAGCAGATAGTGCTACCATCTCTTTTGACGAGATTATCTCTCTGTATTTTTCATTAAAAGATGAATACCGAAATAACGCTGTGTTTATCATGCACGATAATACAGCTATGCTTCTTAGAACCCTTAAGGATACAAGCGGCAGTTATCTGTGGAATCCTTCAGATAACACCATCTTCGGAAAGCCTATAGTTACCTCTCCATATATGCCTACAGTATCAGCAGGAGCAAAAAGCATTGTATTTGGAGATTTATCATACTACTGGCTGATTGAACGTCAACCAATAACGATAAAAAAATTAAGTGAGTTATATGCATTGCAGGGGCAAATTGGATTTTCTGCTTACGAGAGATTGGATGGGAAGCTAATTCAACCGGATGCTCTTAAAATATTACAATTAAAAGCTTAAATAATGGATTAGGCACTGAGTCATCAATTCTGCTCAGTGCCAGTTCCTTCAAAACATCGGACAGGAGGTCACGATATGGAAAATCAAAGTAACAGCCGCACAACCAAATCCGATATCGGAGGTACAGTCTATGTGGTGGAATCACGAGTAAGTGATTCAGCAAAGGAAAGTGCATATTCCAAGCTGAAACGACTGATTACAGTCAACGCAAAAAGCCTTTCAAAGTTATCAGATAGTTCATATAAACCCACGGAAATCAACTCGACTTCTTCAAGGTAGTACGGTAATATACATAGTGCTAAACCGCTTGAAGACTGTCGGAAATGGAGGAGAAAAATGAATAGACAGTCAACATTTAGCACTATACGTAAATCAACATTAGCATTTGAAGAAGCGAAAATTACTGCTTTGTACTGCAGGCTTTCACGTGATGATGAGCTTGCAGGGGACAGCAACAGTATAGTAAACCAGAAGGCAATTCTAAAGAAATATGCTGAGGACAACGGTTTTCGTAACATCGAATTTTATGTGGATGATGGGGTCAGCGGTACAACTTTTGATAGACCAGACTTTAACCGCATGATTGCTGATGTAGAGTCCGACAGAATTGGAACGATTATCATCAAGGATATGTCCCGCTTCGGCAGAGATTACCTCAAAGTAGGCTATTACACAGAGATTATGTTTCCTGAAGCAGATGTACGATTCATTGCTATTAACAACGGTATTGATAGTGCAAACCAAGCAGACAGTGACTTTACACCGTTTCTTAACATTATTAATGAATGGTACGCTAAGGATACTAGCAAGAAAATCCGTGCTGTGTTCAAATCCAAGGGACAGTCCGGTAAGCCACTCTGCACCAATCCACCTTACGGTTATATTAAAGACCCTAAAGACAAGTTGCACTGGATTATAGATGAGAAAGCCGCCGAAATGGTCAGAGATATTTTCCGACTGTGCATGGCTGGCTTTGGACCCACGCAGATAGCAAAGCAACTTGAAAAGCGATGCATTGATACACCTACGGTTCATCTTCGCAAAATGGGTATTAACACTCCAGCAAGACCACCTGAAAACCCATATGCTTGGTCGGCTCGTACCGTAGCAGATATTCTGGCTAAAATGGAATATCTAGGTCACACGGTAAATTTCAAGACTTCTAAAAAGTCATATAAGAGCAAAGTCAAGATATTGAACAATCCAGAAGATTGGCTGGTTTTCAAAAATACCCATGAAGCAATTATTGATGAGGGCACTTGGGAAACAGTGCAGAAAATCAGAGATGGCAAGCGAAGACCATCGCGATTAGGTGAAATGGGAATGCTTTCTGGCATGATGTTTTGTGCCGACTGTGGAGCAAAGCTGTATCAGGTTAGAGGCAAGGGATGGACACACGATAAGGAATACTTCGTTTGTGCTACTTATCGCAAGAAAAAGGGTATGTGCAGTTCACATCAGATACGCAATGTTGTAGTGGAACAGCTTCTTTTAGAAGACTTAAGACGTGTAACCTCCTTTGCCAAAGACCATGAACAGGAATTCATCCGTATAGTTACGAATAATTCAGAAAAGGAACTTGCCAAAGAACTCCGCCAAAGTCAAAAGGAGTATGAACAAGCACAGACTCGCATTGCTGACATAGACAAAATCATTCGAAAGCTATATGAGGACAATGTGATGGGCAAAATTCCCGAAGAGCGTTTTTACAAGATGTCGGCTGAATATGAAGCCGAGCAGAAGGCTCTGGAAGAAAGGATAACTGAATTAAAACATACCATTGATACAGCAAATGAACAGTCCCTCAATACCGACCGCTTTTTGGCACTGGTTAAAAAGTACACAGAAATTACAGAATTGGATGCAGAGATTATTAGAGAGTTCATCGACAAAATTATAGTATTCAAGGCTGAAAAGATAGATGGCCGCAGAACCCAGCGGATTCAAATTTTCTATAACTGCATTGGCGCTATCGACTTACCAAACTAAACGAAAAAACGGCATAGCCGAAAATCTACGACGATGCCGAATTTTTCAGGAATTATAAATCCCTATCTGACCGCTCCTAACGATCGATGAATACGGCAGGGTGCTGAAAGAGGACGGAAGCTATGTAAAAGGGCTCTATGCCTCCGGAAACTGTACCGCTTCTGTCATGGGTGAAACGTATCCTGGTCCAGGAGCAACATTAGGCCCTGGTATGACATTCGGTTATCTTGCTGCAATGGATTGTAAACAACATTGAACTACCCACCACTTAGTATCTCTTACGAGCTGCTTGAAGTGGGGGATTCCTAAGTAAAGAAGCCTGTCGGCTTCTAATTGATTAGGCTAGCCCCGTAGTTCCTACGGTTAGAAGCCTTATGGCTTCGCTTTCAAGGTTTTTGCCTGCGTTAATGTCTCTATCGTGATGCGTACCACAAGAAGGGCAGTCCCACTCACGAAGATTAAGATTTTTAACGTCTTTATTTTGGTAGCCACAATAAGAACATAGCTGGGAACTGGCAAAAGTTTTAGATACAGTAACCACTTCTTTACCATACCATTTTGCTTTGTACTCGAGCATGGTTCTAAATTGTGACCACGATACTTCACTGATTGCTTTGGCTAACTTGTGATTCTTTTGCATGTTAGATACCTGCAAATCCTCCATTCCGATTACATCGTGGTTTTTGATGATTTCAGTAGAGGTCTTTTGCAGGTAATCTGATCGAGCATTTACTATTTTCTCGTGGATACGAGCTACTTTCCGTTTTTGCTTTTGATAGTTTTTCGCATCATCCAATTTGCATTTTCGTTTTAAAGCTGCTTCCTGTCGTCTTGAAAGAACACGTTGTGCTTTCGCTAGTTTCTCTTCGAGTTTACAAAACCATCTAGGGTTTTCAAACTTTTTTCCATTTGAAAGAATGGCAAAGTCTTTCAGTCCTAAGTCAATACCCACGCGAGAACCTGTTTTTTCTAATGGTTGCACTTCTGTTTCAGTAAGAATGGAAACAAAATATTTCCCGCTGGGATTGCGTCTTACGGTCGCATTAAGAATACGCCCTTCCACTTCACGGCTTTTTGCGAAGCGGACAAGACCAAGTTTAGGTAATTTAATTTTATTGCCCACAACGGCAATATTACCATTTGTTTCCTTTGTAGTGTAAGATTGTACCCTATTCTTTTTGGATTTAAAGCGTGGTGCGTTATTCTGCTTTTTGAAGAAACGTGCAAATGAATCAGCGAGGTTTTTCAGTGAGGATTGTAGAGCAATGCTATCAACTTCTTTTAGCCATACTAATTCCTTTTTTAACTGTGTTAGTTCAGCAGAACAGGAATTATAGGTTAATCCATTCCCAGTCTCTTTATAGGTATCATTCCATTGTCCCAAAAAGCGGTTGAACACAAAACGACTGCATCCGATCGTCTTGGCTATGAGGATTTCCTGTTCTTTAGTTGGATACATACGGAATTTATAGGCTTTGTTGACTAGCATTTTTTTCACCTCCAAACGAATGTATGTTCCTATTTTACCATATTTAGGGGATTTTGGCTACAACCAATCGACATTCATCTCCCACTTATCGTTGGGCTATGCCCTTCGCACGATTGAAGAGGGAGTCTTCTGTCGGGAATGATAAACAATAGACAAATAGCGATCCACACCTTCTTTTATAGGGGAGTGGGTCGTTATTTGTTTTTAGCTGATGGGAAGCGGTCCTTTCTTAGAGAAGCCTCTCTTCTCAAACATTGTTGTTATGAACAAAAAATTATTAGATAAAACCTAGTTTTATGCAGTCTATCTATTGAAATAACGGAGAAAAGTGCTGGCATCCCATGCGTGACGACCCCTAGTATGAAGCGGAATGGCTGGCATTAAAGCCATTCCAAAACCACAATCCGTATGAAAACAGCCTTTTAGAAAAATATTTTTAATTTGTCACGCCTAAAGAGAGCTGAATTTGGTAGAATAAAAAAATATATTAATATAATAAATTTAGGCTAGGGTGACAGAATTGAATAAGTTGAACAATAGAGAGATTATGTTTATAGGCTTTATGCTATTCTCCATGTTATTTGGCGCAGGGAATCTTATTTTTCCTGCCTATTTGGGGCAGACTGCTGGAGAAAATATATGGCAAGCCGTATTAGGATTTATTATTTCAGATGCGGGCCTCGCACTACTTGCTTTTATTGCGATTGCGAAGTCTGGAACATTTCAAGCTTTAGTAAATAGAGTGAACCCTGTTTTTGCGTTACTGTTTCCAATGACCATCTATTTATGCATTGGTCCGGGACTTGCTATTCCACGAGCAGGGAGCCTTGCCTATGAAATGGGATTAAAGCCATTTCTGCCTAGTACACTTGAGTCTTCCACAGGTGCACTTTTCATTTATACGATTATCTTTTTTTGTATCGTCTTTTGGTTTGCAAAATCGCCATCGAAATTAATGGATCGGTTTGGGAAAGTTTTAACCCCTTCATTATTAATCCTGATCCTAATTGTTTTTATTAAGGCTCTAATTACGAATTTGGCTGATTTCAAAGAAGCTTCATTTATTTATAAAGACAATCCAATTTCACAAGGATTTCTTGATGGATATCAAACAATGGATGCGATTGGTGCATTAATTTATGGCATTGTATTTACCAACATTTTTAACAGTAAGCAGATAAAAGAGCAATCGTTACAAATTAAATATTTGACTTTATTTGGTCTCATTTGTGGATTGCTTTTAGCTTTTTGTTATTTCATTATTGCCTACCTAGGAGCTTCAGCATCTGTACCAGGAACAGCTGACAATGGAGCGATTGTATTAAGTTCTGTCTTACATCAATTGTTTGGACAGAGTGGAACCATTATTTTAGGACTCATTTTTACATTAGCCAGCTTAAGTGTCAGCATCGGATTAATCACTTCATGTGCCCAGTATTTTTCTACTATATGGCCGAGGGTATCCTATGAAAAATGGGCAGCTATTCTATGTCTCGTTAGCGGGATAGTAGCAAATCTTGGTTTATCTCAAATTTTGAAGGTATCTGTCCCGATTCTTGCCCTATTGTATCCGATCGCGATTGCTTTAATCATTCTGGGACTGTTCCATAATAAATTACCTTTTAATCGCCGCCCAGTTTACGCGATAACCATTCTTTTCGTCGGCTTATTTAGCTTAGTGGAGATCACGAATTCGATATTATTAAATGGCTCACTTTCGCCATGGTTAGCCTATGTTCCGATGCAAGCTCAGGGCTTTGGCTGGATCCTTCCAGGTTTGCTTGGTTTCATAGGAGGAAGTATTTATGAAAAAAGGTATTTTTCCTTTTGATTTTTTTCCTATGGCATAACTTTTTTAAAAAAGTTTGGTATGGTGGGTTCTTAGAGATATTATGGACCCCCGTTCAAAATCATAGTATTACCTCTTAATTTCTGTGATGCCAATTTTTTAAGTTGTAATTAGGAATGGAGCGATTGCTAAAAAAAGCGATCACTTTTTCTAGTGTGACAAGATTGGAATTTGTTCCCGTTTCTGTTACTCTTTCCATAAATGAAAAAATTAAAAGGGGGAATTGGATGCAATGGTTATTCCTGCTTGCAGTGATGATTTGGTTTATTTTATTTTTGCGGAAGAAATTCTCATTTAAATTTGGTGTATCTCCTATTGTAGTAGAGATAAAACCGATAAAAGGATTAAGAAAACTAAGTGATCACCTAGAGCAGTCCCTTGGTAAAAGTTATTTGGAAAACGTGGAAGAGCGAGTAAAAAAAGAAATTAAGTTAAAAGAAAATGAATACCAATGGCGACTGCAAGATCTAAAACGCTTTTTTATTCTGACATATCTTTTAAAAGAAGCCCCGATGTTTAGCCAAAAAGTGGATGATCTTTGGCACGAGATGCTTATGTTTACCCGTGAGTATGACGAATTTTCAAGCAAATATTTAGGGAGTTTTTTGCATCATCGTCCAAATGTAAAGGGGGCATCCGATCCAGATTTGCGAGGTTTTTTTGATTGGGTGTATTCAGAGCTATTTTTCATAAGGGAAGAGAATATTCACCTTTATAAAGGCTTTTTTAAGCACCCAGTACCGCCAAATATGATTGATGAGTTCAAAAATTTACCGGAAGACGAACTGATAGAATTATATTTTAAGAGTGATTCCAAATATATGGTGACTGTTCGAGCACTTGTCTCTTCCATGAAAAAAACGGCAAACCAAGTAAAAAATCATGGAAAAAAAGTTATTCAACAAAAGGTGAAAAAGGGCATATTTCAGAAAAACTTCAATGCTCTGCTCGTTCCTTTTTTATCTGTTTCTTATTTTCATTATGATGAATTTTCAAGCTACATGAAAATCAGTAGCAGCGGTGAATCAAGCAGTACAAGCTGCGGTTCTTCCAGCTCCTGTAGCTCCGGCCCGTCATGCAGTTCTTGCTCAAGCTGTGGCGGGGGTGGGGATTAAAGATAAGGAGCGTTAGTCATCAATTAAGATTTAACCTCAATATATAATCAAAATAAAAATACCGTTTAGGGAAATATTCCCTATCGGTATTTTTTGAATAATTATCTTCTTATTATCTGATAAATCGTATTTATTGGTGGTGGTCAATGTCGATCGATAAGAGTTGATTTTTCTAAGCCGTTTATCTTCATTTCAAGGATACCAGACTTCCCTGCCAAGTATTTCACATCCAGATTAAGAATTTTGATTTCCTTTTCAATACTATTAATTTTTCCACTGAAATCTTCTGATGTTACTCCTTCACCTGAACTTAAACTATTTCTAATTTTGTAGAGCTCCTCACTCACACTATCAAACCGTTTATCGATTAGTTTCTCTAAATCATCAAAACGCTTATCTAAACTGGATTTCAATTCAGTTATTGCAAGTAACAACTCTTTATTTTCCATAATATTTTCACCTCTATGTAAGTATTAAGATCCTAAGTAAATGTGTGATTACTACTCATTTTCATAGGCAATTCAGCATTAAATCAGATCAGTGAATTTTATCATTTATAGTTCCATTAGTAGATTAAACTTATTAAAAAAACAATGAATTTAAAGGAGATAAATATTATACCAAAACATCATAGGTTGAACAAATCTATCGAAGAATTACTAGGCTTAGAAGAAGAGTTAAAAGAAGCAAATCTGAGGAGGATGGTACGATTTCGAGATTAATATTGGTCTATGAAACGTATTTCATTAAGTGTTACATTTAATATTGCAATTTAAGGTAGAAATAATTATTAGTGGTAGCAAAAAAAGGATGACCTCACATCAATGCATGAGAGAACATTCCTTCTCAGTTTCAATCAATAACATCCTCTTCCCATCATTCATTAAGGTTGTTCATTTTTTAGTATTGGCCGTTACTCTTTCATTTGTGGCGGTCTTTGTTATATCGTAGAGAATTATAATATAATAGGAAAAAATCTTTATTATAAGGTGTTGGAGGTAATTAATGTGAATATTGATTACTTAGCTCGTCAGTACAGCCGTAGCTTTTTTATAAGGAACGTATGCCAAGACTTAGAAATGGAGCTACACAATGCTGGTTTGAAAGACAATGGTTATTTTGAAAAAAGAATTGTATATTGCCGTGAGTTCTGTGACTTTTTTTCCAAAGAAGATGAACACATTCTTCATTATATGAGGCGTGCAATTGCCAGTTCTTATGTAGAATTGGGTGATTACGAGCAGGCCGACATAGAGTTTAAACAGCTTTTGCAGGATTACCCACACAACCCATGGGGATACATTGCTTGGGGAGATATTTATTATTTTGGAAACGAGAACTACAAGAGAGCACGTGACTTGTATAACAAAGCACTAACGATTGCGAAGGATGAGTTCAATATTAAGTTATTACAAGAGAGGTTAGAGGATTTAGAGGGTGCAATGTGGTCGTAAATAATAAAAAATAAGATTTGTTCCAATCCCTAAAGGATTTTGTTTAGTTGGCAGAAAAGAAGGAAAAGATTCTACAATCTAGAAAGAGGGGTTACTGTCTATGAAAGTGAAACTTGAACAGATCATTGAAGGAATGGAGATGCAATCGGAAGAGAGCAGGTCATTTCTTAATCTTAAGACGGGGGAAGTCGTGTATGTCTCTCGAGAAGTTTTAACCATTGCCGAAGATGACGATGAATACACACACCTACCTGAGTGGCAACAAGATGAATTGGAAACTGCCAAGGCGATTGTTTTTACCATAAATGAATATGCATCACTGCCCTCAAGCTTTGATATTAATGAATATAATATGATGGAAGACTTTTGTTATAGCCTCTCTGATCATCAAAAAAGGGATCTCTTACTCAATTCTATACATGGGAAAGGTGCTTTCCGGCGATTTAAGGACAACATTCAACAATTAGAAGTTTCCGACCAATGGTATGCTTTCCGTGATCAGAAATATAAGGAAATAGCCATAGAATTTTGTAAAAGTAAAAATCTAGACTATATCGAGTAAGTTCCACAGGGAGGAATTTTCGTTTTTTTCTAGAAAAGTAGTGGTAGTAGAAGTACCTAAAGAGGTGAAAATGTATGTTTGAACTAATTGATCAAAAAAAAGCTCGTCTAGATTCAAAGCGACCTTTACCAAAATATTCTTTAAGCAGTTTGCGTGAAAAGCTATTGCTTGAATGGACCTATAACTCAAATGCAATCGAAGGGAATACGTTGACCATAAATGAGACGAAAGTAGTTCTGGAAGGGATTACAGTTGGCGGGAAAACGATGCGCGAACACCTTGAAGTCATAAATCATCGTGATGCGATTACGTATGTTGAACAAATTGTTAAGAACAAAGAGCCCTTTTCAGAATGGCAGATCAAGAATTTGCATCGGCTTATATTAAAGGGCATTAATGATGAATATGCAGGTGTATATCGGGACCAGCAAGTATTTATCTCGGGTGCCAAACATAGACCACCAGCTCCATTTCTTATCAAGGAACAAATGGAGAACCTGATAAATTGGTATGAACAAGAATCAAACCAATTACATCCAATAACTCGTGGTGCGATGCTACATGCCATTTTTGTTGGGATACATCCCTTTATCGATGGCAATGGCCGGACTTCCCGATTATTATTAAATCTGGAGCTTATGAAAGAGGGATACCCACCCGTTATCATAAAAGTGGAAAACCGTTTGAACTATTATGAGGCCTTAGATAAAGCACATACCCAAAAGGATTATGATGATTCTATTCAACTGGTTGCGAAGGAAGCGGAGGAATCTTTGGATTTGTATTTGAGTGCGGTAGAATAACAATTAAATAAATGGTTTTGTAATTAGTGGAGAAAAAGGAGGTTCCTACATGCTCAAAGAAGGAATCTACGAAGATATCATCACGAAAAGAATAAAGGACGATCTACTTCTCATACAAGAAGATACCTTTGATATCGGCAAAGAACCGTTGGATGTTGAAGAAGCTCGGAAAATACTATCAACTTATATTTCGATTGTGACAAGAAGGGCCCTCAAATATATTAGGGAAAATGATACGGACGATCATATCGCCTTGTTGAATCAAATCAAGACATGCAACTCTATTATAGAGTTGTTAAGTCAAAAGCTTGATGAGGATGAGTTTGATTCCTTAAAAATCGAAGAAAACGGGGAAATCTTAACGCATATTTATTCCAAATTGAATTCAGTAAAAGGCATTAAGAAAGAGGAAATCATCCGCCCTGTGACACCTCTTTCCCAAAGCTCTCTTTTCACCGGATCAAGTTATGAGCCTAATATGCTAGGTGAGCTAAAAAAGGAAATTCTAACATCTGACTCGATTAAGATGCTCGTATCATTTCTGAAGTGGAGTGGTTTAAGATGTATTCTGGAAGAGTTAAGAACCTTCACGGATAAAGGAGGACAATTAGAGGTTATTACGACTTCTTATATGGAAGCAACGGACTTTAAAGCAATCCATGAATTGAGCCTCCTAAAAAATACGAAAATCAAAATATCCTATGATACAGAACGAACAAGGCTGCATGCAAAAGCGTATATGTTTACTCGTGAAACGGGTTTTAGCACGGCTTATATTGGCTCGTCTAACTTATCGAACCCCGCTTTAACCTCTGGGTTAGAGTGGAATTTGAAAGTGACGGAAAAGGATTCATTCGATATCATTAAGAAATGTGACTCGACATTTGAAAGCTACTGGAATGACAAGGAGTTTATCCTCTATGAACATGAGAATGAAGAAGCACAGAATCGCTTGAAATTGGCTCTATCAAAATCGAAACAAACAAATCAAAGTGAGATTCCTTACATATTTGATATCCAACCATATTACTATCAAAAGGAAATTCTCGAAAAATTGGAAGTAGAACGTGAAGTGTTTGGTCGAAAGAAAAACCTAGTCGTTGCTGCAACAGGAGTAGGAAAAACGGTCATTTCTGCATTCGATTTTAAGAAATACTTTGAAAAAAATCGGTCTGCCAAATTATTATTCGTCGCTCATCGCGAGGAAATTTTAACGCAAAGTCTACATACATTCCGGGCCATTTTGAAGGATAGTAATTTCGGTGATTTACTCGTTGGGAACCATCAGCCTAGCTCCATTAATCAGTTGTTTGTTAGTATTCAAAGCTTCAATAGCAAGAAGCTTTTTGAATATACAACTCCAGATTTTTATGATTTTATCATTGTTGATGAGTTCCATCATGTTGCTGCAGATTCCTATCAAAGGTTGTTAAAGCATTATGAGCCAGATATTTTAGTAGGACTTACGGCAACACCAGAGCGGATGGATGGGAAGGATATTTTAGCCTATTTTGATCATACAATTGCAGCGGAAATGAGGCTAACAGAGGCAATTAATCAGAAGTTGTTAAGTCCTTTTCAATATTTTGGGGTTAGCGATACAGTCGATTTATCGAATCTGAAATGGAATCGTGGTGGCTATGAAATACGTGAACTAGAAAATGTCTATACCGCCAACACTAAGCGAAGCAGCCAAATTGTTAATAGTCTCAAACGATATGTCACCGAAATCGGTGAGGTAAAGGGCCTCGGTTTCTGTGTATCAATAGAACACGCTAAATATATGGCTGATTATTTCAATCAAGTGGGCATTCCCTCCATTGCACTCTATGGTGAGGTTGACCGAGCAACAAGGGAAGATGCGAAGAGACAGCTTGTTTCTGGTGAAATTAACTTCATTTTTGTGGTTGATCTATACAATGAGGGTGTCGATATTCCTGAGATTAATACCATTTTATTTTTACGCCCGACCGAAAGTTTAACGGTGTTCTTGCAACAGCTCGGGAGGGGACTCCGTATTTCAGAAGGGAAAGAATGCTTAACAGTACTTGATTTTGTTGGACAAGCCCATCGAAATTATAATTTTGAAGAGAAATTTCGGGCTCTGCTTGGGAAGACCAAACATTCTGTTCAGCATTATGTTGAGAATGGATTTTTTAATCTTCCAAGGGGTTCCTTTATCCAACTTGAGAAGCAAGCAAAGGAATATATTTTAAGGAATATCAAATCAAGTTCGAACACAAGAGCCAATATTCTTACCAAATTGAAGCATTTTTCAGCCGATACTGGTTTAGAGTTATCATTGAGTAATTTTTTGAAAAATAATAGAATGTCTATTTACGATTTTTACGGAAAAAGTGGAGATCGCAGTTTTAGTAGGCTGTTAGTTGAGGCAGGATTGAAGGAAGATTTCCATTGCGAGAAGGAGAAGATGATTACCAGTCGTTTGCCTAGTCTTTTTCATTTGGACTCACCTACACTCTTAAGGTTCTTGCTGAAATACTTAGATGATGGAACTGTGATGAATGGAGAAGAAAAGCTTATGCAGAATATGTTTTACTACTCCTTCTTTAAGTCCCATCCAGAAAAAGAAGGTTTTACCTCTATAGAGCAAGGCTTACAGAGTATTTTACAATATAAAGATTTCAAAGATGAGATGCGGGCGATCGTGGAGTTTCAATTTGAATCACTAGAAACAATGGAAATTGCCAATGACTATTCATTTCCATGTCCTCTTCGCGTCCATTGTCGCTATTCAACAGCGCAGGTACTTGCAAGTTTGGACTATTATAATGAATCTCAGAGCCCTGCTTTTAGAGAAGGGGTTAAATACTTTCAGGACAAGGATTTGGATATCTTTTTTATTACACTTAACAAATCTGATAAAGACTTTTCACCTTCGACTCTATACGATGACTATGCGATAAATGAGTATTTATTTCATTGGCAATCGCAAAGTCGTGTCGCTGAGGTGAGTACTACGGCCAAACGATATATCCAGCATCAACAGAATAACCACAAAATTGCCTTATTTGTCCGTGAGTATAAAAAGGAAAATGGTTATACGTCGCCATTTGTCTATCTTGGAACGGCCGATTATGTGAAACACTCTGGAAGCAAACCAGTTAGTTTTGTTTGGAGATTAAAAACAGAAATGCCTTCTTACCTTGTTCCAAAGGCGAATAAGAATATTTTATAGAAAAGTCCGTCGTCCAATTGGGATGGCGGATTTTTATTTGGTTAAGAAATTCTCATAACCGAGAAGGCTTTTCTCGCTTTATGTCGAAAACTGTTAAAGAAGATATACCTTCGTTTTATCAATGCAAAAAAAGCCCCGAAAGGATGTTTGTTATGACAAAAGAATACCTCGATTTAAAAATTGATTTCATGTTCAAGCAAATGTTTGGACAGCCTTCAAGAAAACACATTACCTTGGCATTTATTAATGATTTGTTAGGAAGGGAGGGTGCTGACCGTATTAAAGATTTAACCTTTGTGAACACCGAGTTGATAAAAGACCGAGATGAGGGAAAAACAAGTCGTCTTGATATGGCCGTTGTCACAGAGGCAGGTGAGCACATTAATATTGAGATTCAAGTAAGGAATCAACATGATATGCCCGAGCGAATCCTCTACTATTGGGCAAAAACTTACTCTTCATTAATCCATTCTGGTGAAAACTACCATCAATTAACTCCCGTTATCTTCATTTCAATTCTGAACTATTCCCTTTTTCCAACCCAAACAGACGAGTTCCACACGGTGTTTCATATAAGAGAAGATAGTGAGAATATCCTATGGAGTAATCAACTCGAGTTTCACTTATTTGACCTCCGCAAGTTTATGGTAAAATGGAGGAAATACCGACGAAAAAATAGGAAAGAAACTCCTTGGCTATTGATGTTTACAGCTACAGATTTTGATACCAAAAAGGTCAATAATGAAATATTATCTGATTTGGAGGAATGGGCGATGAATATTGAACAAGTACGGGAAGCGCTCATCGAGTGGGAAACGTTGAGTGCTAATAAAGAAAACAGGGTTGTCTTCGAGGCAAGAGCAAAGGAACTGCGCGACCTGTTGAGTAATCTTGAAGGTGAACGAAGGCTGGGTAGAGAAGAAGGAAGAGAACGAGGAAGACAAGAAGGACTCAAGCAAGTAGCAATCAAATTGCTTAAGGATGGGATGAGTGTAGAGCAGGTGGCCAGGTATGTTGAATTGCCGGTTGAGGTGATTGAGGAATGGGTGCATAACTTGGAATAAGCATTAGATATTCAGTTATTGCTGTAGATTACTTGATTTGTTGAGTAATCTGGAAAGTGAACGGAGATGGGGTAGAGAAGAAGAGAAAAATGATATAGCCATTGAAATATTAAAGGAAGGCATTCCGATTAATATGATCGAAAAGGTCACAAAGCTGAGTCTTTCTGAAATAGAAAGATTAAAGAAACAATTGTAGTACAATGATTGGGAGATCCGCCATCTAATGAGATGACGGATTTTTTGCTTTATTCCCCCAATAACTTTTCTACCGCCGGAATGTCCGCTGGAGCCCAATTCAGAGACAAGAGATTCTCCCTCTTAAGCCAAACGAGCTTTGAATGCTCTGAGGCAATTGGGAAACCATTTAGTAATTTGGCCTTGATTGCAACCAAATGGATAATGAATGATTCGTATTCATGGCTATGTTCATCAAATATTTCTAGGGGCTGTATGGTACAGCTTAATTCTTCTTGAATCTCTCTCTCCAAAGCAAAAAATAAATCCTCGCCTACTTCCACCTTCCCACCAGGAAACTCCCACAGATTACCCATAGACATCCTTGGTGACCTTAGAGCACACAGGATTTCCCTTTGGTCATTTTCAATAATCGCAGCAACAACTTTTATTGACTTTTTCATCAACAGCACCTCAATTTTTTCCTAGTCTTATTATTTCATATCTAGCCCATTATTTGTCAATCTGAAGCAGTTCTTTTGTAGTATAATGAAGAAAAATGACATATTGGGGGATACAACAATGCCAATTCATAACAAGCTGGTACGCGATCGAATTCCGGAAATCATCGAAAAAACTGGGAAGAATTTTTCAACAAAAATTCTTGCACACGACGAATACATACAAGAATTAAGAAAGAAAAGCTATGAAGAGCTTGAAGAATATATGAATGCAGGAAACGATGAAGATGCATTAGAGGAGCTTGCGGACTTACTGGAAATCATTCATGCCTTAATTGAATGTCATGGGGCACGCTTTGAGCATGTGGAAGAGATTCGCAAAGAAAAGGCTGAAAAAAGAGGAGGTTTCAAGGAACGCATCTACTTATTGGAGGTAGAAGATGAGTGATGTAAGGCTGATAACCAGTCATCTAGGCGAACACATTATCAGGCAGATTGAAAAATCGAGTACTGTATATATATTGACCTCTTTTGTGATGAAATCTGGAGTTCAATTTTTAAAGGAGTCACTCCAAAGAGCGATACATAGTTTTGCGGATATTAAGATTTGCACGGGTGACTATTTATATATTACACAGCCAGAAGCATTAGAAGAGCTCCTGAAAATCAGTGAAAAGATAGAAGTTCGTATTTGGAATAGTAATGGAGTTTCCTTTCATCCTAAGGCCTATCTATTTCAAAATGAGGCTAACGATTGCTTATTTGTCGGCTCGTCCAATTTATCTCGGTCAGCATTAAGCAATGGGGTGGAGTGGAATCTTTCTGTCAGGAATCATAATGAAGTCTTTCAGGATGCAATGGAACAATTTCTTCTAACCTTTTATTCCGAGCAAACTGTACCATTAAACGAAGTGACACTTAGCGAATATAAAGAAAAGTATGACCACTACCATTCGAAAAATCCTAATCTTGCAAAAGAATGGTCAAAGGCTGAAGAACTTGACTTGATGCTTCCATCCAAGATGGATAAACCAGAAGACCCTGTTGTCATACATGAGAACCAAGCTCCATATGGTTCCATTCAACCAAGGTTTGCACAAGTCGAAGCGTTAGAGGAATTACACAAGACCATGGAGGAGGACTACAATAAAGCACTTGTTATAATGGCAACAGGCCTTGGAAAAACCTATCTAGCAGGTTTTTTTGCGCAACAATTTCGTAGAGTCCTCTTTATTGCACATCGAGAAGAGATTCTCCAGCAAGCCAAGAATTCTTTTCATACAATTGATCCAACCAAATTCTATGGAATATTTGATGGAAAAAGAAAAGAAAATCATTCGGAAACCATCTTTGCTTCCATTTACACGATGAGCATACATAGACATCTACATTCTTTCAAAAAAGATGAATTTGACTTGATCATTGTGGATGAATTCCATCACGCTGCAGCCAAATCTTATAAAAGAGTGCTCGAGTATTTTCAACCAAAGTTTTTATTGGGTATTACTGCCACTCCTGATCGTAATGACAATAAGGATGTATATGCAATTTGTGATGGGAACGTGGCTTTTCGTCTCGATTTTTTGGATGCAATTAAAAGAAAGTGGCTTTCCCCATTTAAGTATTTTGGGGTTTATGATGAAACGGATTATAGCCAAATCACCTGGCTGGGCAACCGATATGATGAGCAAGAACTTTTACAAGTCCAGTTGAAAGATGAGATGGCTGAGAAAGTCATGCGGGCATGGGTAGAGAAAAAACAGACAAGAACGATCGGATTCTGTTCATCAATTCGACAGGCTGATTTTCTAGCAAGCTATTTTAACAGTAGGGGCTTTCGGACAGTGAGTCTACACTCAAAACAGGTTCAGGTAGGCAGACATGAAGCAATTGAAAAATTGGCCAGTGGAGAACTTGATGTCATCTTTACCGTTGATTTATTCAACGAAGGAGTAGATATACCTTCTGTAGATACCTTATTATTTGTACGGCCGACCGAATCGCTCACGGTTTTTACCCAACAAATTGGTCGAGGACTTCGCCTCTATGATACGAAAAACCATTGTGTCATCATTGATTTGATTGGAAACTACCGAAATGCGGATATTAAATTAAGTCTCTTTAACACAGAATCTGATAGAAAAACTTCTAAAACTACTCAACCAGTTGTTCCAGAATTATGTGAGCTTCATCTTGACTTACAGGTTATTAACATACTGAAGGAAATGGAAAGAAAGAAGCAGCCACGTAAAGAAAAATTGCTCGAAGACTATAAAGATTTGAAACTTGAACTTGGTAGACGACCAACCTATTTAGAATTACATTTGCAGGTTGCCTCTGAATCGATTCAGTATAGACAGGAATTTCATTCTTATTACGGGTTTTTATTCTGGGCTAATGAGCTCTCAGAGCGTGAAAAAGAGGTTTATCAAAGATATGAGAGATGGCTTGTTGAAGAAGAAAAGACGGGTATGACCAAAAGCTACAAGATGGTGGTACTTCTATCTATGTTAGAACGTGGGCCAGCTAATTGGTATAAGCCAATAACTTCAACTGAGGTTGCTCCCTTTTTCCATCAATATCTAATGGAAAAAGAATACCGTAAAAGAATTGACTTTTCAGACCGTGGGGCTAAGAAGCTTTGGAAATACGATGAGAAGGGTGTAAGCAAGCTGATTGCAACCATGCCGATGACAAAATGGAGCGGCAGTTCAAAAGGGTTGATTTCTTATGAAAATGATATATTAAAACTAGAATTTGATGTACTAGAAGAAGATGAAGAAATCCTTTACGAAATGACAAAGGACATCTGTGAATACAGGTTGCATGTGCATTTTGAGAGGAAGAGTAAATAAGTGACTTTTTTCGGATATAAAGACTTATACAATATGCTCCTCTCTCATCAAAGTAAAGTCTTTTGATATCTGAATCATCTAAGGGAGTTGAGCATGTGAGCAATCTATTTAGTATAGACTGTGGAGAAATCGTACTACGGGAATATAGCATGGAGGATGTTGATTCTATTTTTGAAATTACCTCACAGCCAGAGGTATACGAATTCTTGCCGGATTTTAAAACAACGAGAGAACGGCGTTATGACTGGGTTAAGAATTATGAAATTCCTTCGAACAAAAGGTTTTTAGCAGCATTGCCTCATATTGAAGGTCAAACCTATTTAAGATTTGGAATCATACTTAAGGAAACAAATGAGTTTATTGGTTTTTGTATGACAGGAATCAAAGAGGAACTACCTTCACCAAATCGAGAAATTGCCTATGGCATTTCAAAGCATTATCGAAATAAAGGCTATACAACTATGGCGGTCAAGGGTCTGATGAATTTTCTATTTGAGAAAACCGATGTCGAGAGGTTAAATGCAATTGCTTTAACACATAACATAAGTTCGATTAGGGTTATTCAAAAGAGTGGTTTCAAGTTTGTAGATGAAATTGAAATTGAGGGTAAATTTTATAATCATTACGCAGTTAAAAAGAGTGAATGGCAATACAATATACCTACCATTTCAGAATGAGTCTGCGGAATTTATGATATGAAGGAAGTCAATGACGAAATAATATCTGATTTGGAGGAATGGGCGATGAATATTGAACAGGTACGGGAAGCGCTCATCGAGTGGGAAACGCTGAGTGCTAATAAGGAAAATCGTGTCATCTTTGAAGCACGTGCGAAAGAACTGCGTGACTTGTTGAGTAATCTTGAAGGGGAACGAAGAATAGGTAGAGAAGAAGGGTTAAAACAGGTAGCTATTAAATTATTGAAAGACAATATGGAAGTAGAGCAAGTTGCTAATTATGTGGAGCTGCCTGTTAAAGAGATCCAAGAATTAAAGAATCGCTTGGACTAGAGCCTCAAAAGCTGGACCGATTTGGAGGAAGGGGCAAAGGAAGGCATCCCCGTTGAGATAATCGAAAAAGTCACAAAGCTGGGTCTCTCTGAAATAGAAAAATTGAAGAAACAAATGTAGTGCATTGATTTGGAGATCCGCCATCTAATGAGATGACGGATTTTTTCAGTATTTGTTAGTTCAATAACCAAGACAATAGATTTTCCCTAATATGTCATATAAGCTTTGAATGCTAATGATCCACTTTTTAAAAAAAATAAGTGAAGAAAATCTGATAAAATAGTACTATCATAAATACCAAATAACCACCTAAGTAAACTGGGGATCACAATCATGAAGCGATATAAATTAATAAATGAATTTCGAGGAAATAAGAAGGGAACTCGTTTTTATCTGATTGCGGAATCAGAGTTTATTGGCGTTAAAGAATTTGTATTACGAACCCAAGACTTAACTGTGAGGATATCTATAACGGAAGATGAGTTAAAAAAGAATTTTGTCTCTTTAGGTATTAAGTAAAGCATCTGAGATGAATAAAGGTTTTCAAAAAGGAAGTGCAATATGACAACAATAGCGTTCGCAAATGAAATTGATTTAGTAGATCAATTTGTTCATTTTACCAAACATCATAAGATTAAATTTCCTAAAGGAGAAGAAGGCTATCTTTTTATATGGGCCCGAGAGCTGCATGTATTGGGTGGCGGGAGAAGAAAGCACCAAGGAAGAATTGATGTAATGGGAACCGATGAATTTGGCCGGGTTTGGTTAATCGAGGCTAAGTTGCAATCTAATCCCGAGCTGCACCCTGGTATATGGAAAGAACAGGTCTTAACTTACAGAGAGGCCCTAGCACAGAGAAAAACAGAAGAGATTATTATGCGTTCTAGAAGATTCCTAAGGAATTCCAAGGACTATAGCAGTCTATATCAGGCCTTTGTGGAATGGGCGGTATCCATTGGAAGAGATGAAGCCTTTGCCCAGCATCTTTATCATCAAACTTTTTTTCAAATTCAAAATCAAGAAGTGGTATCGGCTGTATTATGTGATTATTTTCAAGAGGAGGTTTTGAGGGGACATCCCGACGACGGATATCCTTATGGCTATTTAGTCTTTCCTTCTGGCACGACGGAAACAACAGTACATACCTTCATGATTAATGATGTTCAAAAAAGTGGTAAGTCTGGGGAATTTTATGCATCAATTGAGGACTGGTCTTCCTTATTAAGAAAAAGGGACGAGGTAAAACCTACACCTGAAAATGTCGAGATATTCCTAACGAACAAGGGTTCTCTCATTTTTCGAAAATGCCTTGAGAATTTATATGAGCTAGGTTGGACGGGAGAAAAAGGTAGCTATCATGTCAATAAAAAGGCCTTTCGCTTAGACCTTCCTACCGTTCATGGAACTGATATTCGGATTCATTTGGGGTGGGTGGATGCTGATGCCCAGCTGCCAATCGAGCATCGGTTGCCTGGAGAGTATGGCTTGAAATTCAACATTGATTTCCGTCATTTTAAGCATAGTAAAAATAAGGATGTGTATGAAGTAGGCTACCAATTAGCTAAGCGTCTAGCAAAGGAAGCGAACTATGTTGAACGGACGAAGCACAAGGCCATCCGACACCGAGATTTGACGGATGCAGAAAAGGATCAATGGGATTGGGAAATGCAGCGCTGGGTCAGTGAGCAAAATCGTGACTATACGGGGCAAGTTGGAGAATTAGAGGATTTTGAAGCTGCTTGGCGATTCTTGAAGGAGATCGTATACATTATGCCAAAGGATTTAAATTTCTTCGATTAGAAGCATTATCTAAATATAGATAATATCTGCTAATTCACCCAAAATGTTTTTAAGAACCTATCATAGAAGATTTTTAGTCGATATAAATGACTTCCATACATCAGCGAAAATTCCATATTTAAGCAGCAAGCACCTTTTAAAAAGGTGCTTTTAATTTTATTGCTGATTTTCATAACGACTTATGAGTATTGGTTCTCTCGTTATTGATATACTCATAAGGCCAAAATCAACATTGAACAGAAAAAAATGGATTCACAGAGGGAAATAGTTTCTTTACCTGTTTGCACACAAGAACCTACTTTTCCTTCGTCATCTTCACAAGTGTAATGATGTCTTTTGATACGGTCTCATAAGGAACGGATTCTGCTTTTAAATTGTTCTTAATTTTGTCAATAAGCTCAACCGCTTTTGGATTGGTAACCGTCAGTGTTTGAACTTGGCCATTGAATACTTGATTCATATAGCTTTTTGCGTGCTCGAGGTTATCATCCATGTCTGCGTCCGTTGTTGTTGGAGGCGTATTCCCTTTAGTATTTATATTGATATCATTTCTAGACACCCCATCTACACCATTTAGGGTATGCTCCTGCATCGAGTCGTATCGAGTGGATGTCACCGTAGGGGTTGCTCGTGCAAGGATGACGGTATCATCTAATACAAATACCTTCACTCCTGAAATTCCTTCTCCGCCCAATCTTGATTCAAGATGAGAAGAAATCCCACCATCATGCAAACCAGAGCTTCCAATCAAGCTGTATACATTTGTTCCAGTACCATGAGAGGTCCCTCCATGTTCATCGGTTGTCTGCTTTTTTACTCCGGTTTCACTCGGAATAATTAGACCATCATTTATGTCCCTTTTTGATACACCCTTATCATAGACATTCTGATGATGCGTTCCATGTCCATCATGTTGACCTTCCTCGGCCTTCACATTTTCATCCACTGAATGGAGCTGACCAGCGCATCCTGAAAGGAATAGAGCTGCACTAAGTATGACCACATTTATCCAAATATTTTTCATTTTCTTCCACTCCTAGTACATAGATTTATCTGTTATCATGCCCAACTTAATTTAATGTATGAATGGATTTTTTTAGGGTAATCTATCGATAAAATGTAGGAGGTGGAAGGAATGCCAGATAACTCCAAACAACAGGAAAAGACGGAGTCCCTCTCGCGCCGCAAGTTTCTCAAGAACTCTGGTATCGCGATTGGAGGA
Organism: Anoxybacillus andreesenii; assembly: GCF_030813005.1. NCBI lineage: Bacteria > Bacillati > Bacillota > Bacilli > Caryophanales > Anoxybacillaceae > Anoxybacillus > Anoxybacillus andreesenii. The sequence goes on along the minus strand of NZ_JAUSTU010000003.1, from coordinate 204,423 downwards.
CTGGCTGTCGGTGGTGTAATAGGCAGTCTCATTCCATTTAAGGATCAAAAAGAAGAGGTAAAGAACAATCAGAAAGAACAGAAGGCTGAAGATTATAATCTAGCACTTATGTATTTTACTCAAGAGCAATTCAAAATTGTTGAAGCTGCAACCGAACGCATTTTTCCCGCTGATGACAACGGGCCAGGTGCAAGGGAATTAGGCGTTGCATATTTTATCGATCACCAACTAAGTGGGGATTGGGGATTTAATGCGAGAGAATACATGCAGCCTCCCTTTTACAAAGGCGAAAAAGTTCAGGGGTATCAAGGCCGGTTGAGACGACGTGAAATATTCGATATTGGCTTACGTGAAATTCAAAATCATAGTTTAACGAAGTTTAAAAAGGATTTTGTTGCATTAGGTGATGAGGAAAAAGACGACGTATTAACGGATTTTGCAGAGGATAAGGTCAAGCTTACAACGATTTCTGCAAGCGGTTTTTTTAACATGCTCAGAACTAGTACTTTAGAAGGTGCCTATAGCGATCCACTGTATAGTGGTAACCGCAATATGGAGGGGTGGAAAATGCGGAATTATCCCGGCAGTCAAATGAGCTATACAAATGTCATTGATAAGGAATACACAGTGATTCCGCCACAGAGTCTGAAGGATCATATGGGACATTCATGAGAATTTGAAAGAGGTGAAATAACGTGGCAAAAAAATTACCAAAGGTAGATGTTGTCATCGTGGGTGTTGGCTGGGCAGGGGGAATTATCGCCGCCGAACTCACAAAGCAGGGGCTCAATTGCGTTGGACTGGAAAGAGGGAAAGAGCGGAAAACCGAGGATTATTTCATGGTGCATGACGAGCTACGCTATGCATTAAGGTATGAGCTGTTTCAAGACCTTTCGAAGGAAACAATTACGTTCAGAGGAAACGAGAAGTTTCGTGCGCTGCCCATGCGTCAATATGGTTCTTTTTTATTGGGAGATAATCTTGGAGGTTCGGGCGTTCATTGGAATGGACAAACCTACCGCTTCCTACCCTACGATTTTGAAATTCGTAAGAAAACGATTGAAAGATACGGGGAGAAGAAGATTCCTAAGGAAATGACCATTCAGGATTGGGGCATCACCTATGACGAATTGGAGCCATATTTTGATAAATTTGAAAAAATGGCAGGGATATCTGGGGAAGAAAATCCACTTGGAGGGAAAAGATCTAGTCCCTATCCAACACCACCGATGAAAACGACACCATCGCTAGAAAAATTCAAAAAGGCTGCAATCAAACTTAAGCTTCATCCATATAGCCGACCTTCAGGAAATCTTTCAAAGGCCTATACTAATCCAGATGGCGTGTCTAGAGCAGCCTGTCAATATTGTGCCTATTGTGAAAGATTTGGCTGTGAATATGGTGCAAAAGCGGACCCCGTTGTTACTGTGATCCCGGTAGCGAAAAAGACAGGGAAATTTGAGATCCGGACCCATTCAAATGTCAGACGATTATTAAAATCAGGAAATAAAGCAACCGGAGTCTTGTATATCGATACAACTACGGGAGAAGAAATCGAACAACCGGCAGATATCGTGGTGTTAACAAGCTATGTATTTAATAATGTCAGGCTGTTATTGCAATCAAATATCGGTCGTCCCTATGATCCGAAGACGGGGAATGGGGTAATTGGTAAAAATTATGCCTACCAGGTTCAAAAAGGAAGTGCGACTGGGTTTTTCGAAAAAGAAGAATTTAATACGTTTGCGGGTGCAGGTGCGCTTGGTATGGTGGTGGATGATTATAATGGCGATAATTTTGATCACTCCAATCTCAACTTTATCCATGGAGGATCCATTGCTATTTCTCAAACGGGTTTGAGGCCGATTTCAAATAATACGGTTCCAAAAGGGACTCCGTCATGGGGAAAAGAGTTTAAAGCAAATTCAATTAAATATGCAAACCGAGTCTTATCTGTTGGTGGACAAGGAGCGAGTATGCCATTTAAGCATCATTATCTCGATCTCGACCCGACCTACAAAGATGAATTTGGAGATCCCTTGATTCGAATCACGTTTGATTTTGAAGAGCAGGACCGCCAGCTCGCCAAGTATTTGTCCGATCGATGCGTGGACATTATGAAGGAAATGGGGGCAGACCATATTGACTCGTTGGAGGAATTAGGCCCTTATGATATTACTACTTATCAGTCCACCCATAATACAGGTGGTGTGATCATGGGAGCAGATCCAAATACATCAGCTGTGAATAATTATTTACAAATGTGGGATGCAGAAAATGTTTTTGTCGTTGGAGCAACGGCGTTTCCTCATAATAGTGGTTATAATCCAACAGGGACGGTTGGGGCACTCGCTTATCGAGCTGCAGAAGGCATACTCACCTATAGGCAAAAAGGGGATATTTTGGCTTAAGGAATGATAGGAGAAAATGCTTTGTTTGCCCCATCTATATATTTACTTTTTTAGGAGACCAAATCAGAATGGATGATTTGGTCTTAATTAATGGCTGATTTCGTTGGATTGTGTTTTGGAATGGCTTAGGATGCCTCTTAACTTCTCACAAACCTGCTTTGTTCAAAAGAACTGTAGCCACTGCCACTTAACCTTAAATCGATAAATACATTACTAGAAGCACAAATCATGGTAAAATATAGAAAAGTAAATAAGGAGGTGCACCATGACTGGTACAATTGCTGTCATAATGATTTTCTCCATTCCGATCATAGCGATTATAACGAGTCACTTTCAAAATCAATCCAAATTAAAACACAAAATGATACAAGACGAGATCGAATTGGAAAAGCTCAAGCATGAGAACTTTCTAATTGAAACACAGAAAATGAGACTTGAATTGGAACATATGCAGCACGAAGATAAGAAGAAACTATTGTGAGCCTCAAAAATCCGAGGCTACCTACTCTAGGTATTATTTTAGCCTTCTTGAAAAAGAAGAGGGATTGTTCAAAAATATGAAAAAGCCAGGTGCTAAAGTCCTGGCTTAATCCATTACTATAGTTGAATAGGAATTTCCAATACATTAATCTTCGATCCGTCTTTCGCTGAATAAACAAACAACTCGAATAGAACATGAGTATTTTCGACCAGCTCTTTATCGAAGAAAATTTCGAAATCTCCCCATTCCGGGGCACCAGCCGTTTGGTAGTGGTCTTCCAGTAATACCTTGTCACCGTCGTGAAGTTTATACTGAAACACCCCTTCAAAAACTTGCGCCTTTCCTGTGATCACGTATTGTTCCTCGGATTCTGTTACGACGACATCCTTAAATGCCGCATTTTGAAAAACTTTCGGTTCTTCTGCAACTGGTTCATCTGGACTTGAATCGGGTTCTTCTGTTGTAGGTTCCTCTTTAACAGGCTCTTCTTTAGCGGGTACCTCCGTCACCGTATTTTTCTCGTTAGGTGTCTCCACCACCTTTTTCTCACTACAAGCAGACATACCGATGACTGCCATCAACCCAAGAAAGAAGTATAAAAATTTTTTCATTCATCAACACCCTTTTCTTTTAGTCTATGATTTAAATAACCTATGTGCTGATTGATTAGTATCTATTTCTAGGAAAGGGAAATCATCTATTTAATATTTTTACCAGCGCTACCAGGGGCAGAACTCCTAATTCTTTCGTCTATGAAAAAAATTAGGAGTTCTGTCCCTATTTTTTATTTATCCCTTATATGGACAAAAACGGACAAAAGAAGTCAAAATAACAAATTGTAAACGCTTTAATTATTTGATATATTTTATTTTAAATATTTGAAATATTTTATAAATTCTATATTTTGTTATTTAAAAGGGGTGATGCCTACATATCGTCCATTTTTTAAATTTAAAATTAGGGAGTTGAAAAGATGGATTTCACATTGTCAGAAGAACAAAAGATGATTCAGAAAACGGTTAGGGATTTTGTTAATAAAGAACTAAAGCCGTTAGAACAGGAAGTTTTGAAAAATGAAAGAGAAGGTAGACATGGAATATCAAGTGAAAAGGTGAAAGAGCTACAAACAAAGGCAAGAGATATTGGTTTTTGGGGAATTAACACGCCTGAGGAATACGGTGGTGCCAATCTGGGACCCATTATGTCGGTGTTGATTGCGATGGAGCTTGGGAGAACCTTTGTACCATTTAGTTTTGGAGGATCCGCAGACAATATTCTGTACGAATGTAATGAGGAGCAAAAAGAAGAATATTTAATTCCTCTCATAAATGGCGAAAGACGTTCCTGTTTTGCCCTTACGGAACCGGGTGCAGGCTCTGATGCAAGAAATATTAAAATGAAAGCGGAAAAAGACGGGGATCACTGGGTTTTGAATGGGGAGAAGGTCTTTATTACTGGAGGGAATGAAGCAGATTTCGCTATGGTATTTGCTGTAACAGATAAAGAAAAAGGTGCTAATGGAGGCGTAACATGTTTCCTCGTTGACCGGGAGATGGGCTGGAAATCAGAGTATATCCACACGATGGGGGAATGGGGACCAGCGACTCTTGTCTTTGAAAACGTGAGGGTTCCTGAAAAGAACATTTTAGGAGAATTAGGCCACGGCTTCAGCCTCGGAATGAAATGGATTGGTCAAGGACGTTACATGATTCCAGCTAGAGCCATTGGAAGTGCCGAGCGGTTATTGCAAATGGCGATTGATTATTCGCAAACAAGGGTGACATTTGGAAAGCCAATTTCCGAGCGTCAAGCGATTCAATGGATGATTGCAGATTCTGCCGTTGAAATTGAAGCAGCTAAATGGATTGTATTCCGTGCAGCATGGATGGCTGAAAATGGAATGGATGCTCGCCACCAATCATCGATGGCGAAATTGAATGGCGGATTAATGGCGAACCAAGTGGTTGACCGAGTCATGCAAATCCATGGGGGAATGGGCTATACGAAAGAATTGCCAATCGAACGATGGTATAGAGAGCTGAGATTGTACAGGATTTTTGAAGGAACGGATGAAATTCAGCGCCGTACGATTGCGCGCAACCTCTTGAAGGGTCATGCGAAGGTAGGGGAACTTCTATAACCATTGAATAAGGTTTTTTTAAAACCAGAATTTAACCGGCCAGTCAGTATATAGATTTTGCGATAGTCCTACTGGCCGGTCAGTCTAAAAAGTTATCAACAAAAAAAAGCCTTGATTAAAGTGAAAGAAGATGAAGTTGATGAATAGGAAGGCATTTCTTTTACTAGGCTTCATTATGTTCTTGACGATGACAGGGTATGGAATTGTATTTCCAATACTCCCTTTTTTAGCAAATGATTTACATCTTTCAGCCCTGCAGATGTCATCTTTAATTATCATTTGGGCGGTAGCTCAGCTCATCACTGCACCTCTATGGGGACGGATGGCTGATAAAATTGGGAGAAAACCAGTCTTGTTGTTTGGCGTATTTGGTTTTGGTGTTGCCTTTCTCGTATTACTGTTTGCGCAGAATTACTGGCAATTACTTTTATTGCGAATGATTGGAGCTGCCCTCTCATCAGGGACTCAGCCAGCTGCATATTCCATGGTTGCGGACCAGACTGAAAAAAAGACGAGAAGTCAAGCGATAGCAAAAATGGGAGCCGTCAATGGTCTTGGTTTTTTATGCGGCCCTTTCTTAGGCGCTCTAATTTCACCCCTAGGTGTGATGGCTCCATTTATCGTGGCGGGCTGCTTGGCTTTTATCACTCTCCCCTTCATCGTTTTATATATCAAAGATTCGAAGGCAGAAAATACGGAGGAAGTACGACCTGACTCAAAAAGAGAGACCCTATCATTTTGGAAATCTCTTGCCATGGTAACGAAGACCGGCTATTGGGATTTATACACCATTATTTTCGGTATATCCCTTGCTGCCTCAAGCTTTTTTGGATTGATTGGTTATTTCATGATTGCCCGTTTTGATGCATCCCCAACCCTAGTGAGCCTTGCCTTTAGCACACAAGCTGGGACATCCGTCGTTGTCCAATTCCTCCTTCTGCAAAAAGTGTATAAGTATTGGGATGACGAGACGGTTACGAAAATAGGTCTCATGATCACAGCGGCAGGCTATTGTTTTATTAGTTTTTCACCTGCAATTTGGGCGCTCTTTTTTGGCTGCCTACTAACCGGATTAGGTCATTCATTGGTCCGCCCAACGACAACCGCCTTGCTATCTAAACGAAACGAAATGGGTCAAGGTATCACCATGGGTCTGCAGCATTCCATGGATAGCTTGGGAAGGATTATTGGTCCCATTTGGGGAGGATGGATTTTCAGTTTCGCAGTTTCCGCCCCTTTTATTACCTCAGCCATTATTACTCTACTACTTTTAGGAATCACTTACATGACCTCAAACCATAAGAAAATAGAAATGAAAAACCGCCACAATAAGATGACCAGTCATCACTAATCGTTGGAAATAGCTATTTGACAGACGTTTACCATTTGAAAATATTTAAGTTTGGAGTGGATAACATGCTGTTAACAGAATTATTAAGTGAAAATATCCAAAAATTTGGCGAATATAACATGCTTTATTACGGGGACCGTGTTTTTACGAATATTGAAACGAAGGAAATTTCTCGAAACTATTCAAAAGTCCTTCATAGCCTTGGTGTCACTAAAGGAGATCGGGTCTTAATCTGTATGCCAAACTGTCCTGAGGTCATTTTTTCCTATCAGGGTGTCATGGGAATAGGCGCCATCATCGTCCCCGTGATGTATTTGCTTCATGAAAATGAAATTAATTTTATCCTGAAAAACTCAGAAGCTAAGGCAATAATTACCTCATCTGTTCAACTAGAAAAAATGATTCTAGCAGCAGCGAATTTATCGCATAAGCCGACAATCATTTGTATTGATGAAGTCCCTCTTGAGATGAGCATGCAAACGGAAGTAGAAATCATAGAATTACAGCAGGCTTTAATAGAATGCAAGGAACCTCTAAACATAGATTTGGAGATCAACGAAAGGGATGTCGCTGTCATCCTTTACACCTCTGGAACAACAGGTATGCCTAAAGGTGTCATGCTGACCCATAAAAATTTGTATGCGAATACATCGTCAGGAATACAGCTGCGTGAAAAAGAGACGAGAGAAACGACGATTGGCGTCCTGCCTTTAGCCCATATCTATGGATTCGGGATTATGAACGGGATGCTGGTACTTGGAAACTCTGTTGTCATTTTTTCAAAATTTGATGCGGAAGAGGTATTTAAGGTGATCGAAAAGCATTGCGTGAAGTCCTTTGCTGCCGTTCCTGCCATGGTTCATGCCATGGTATATCATTCAAATGCCGAGCAATATGACTTGTCAAGCTTAGAAACCGTTGGTTCTGGATCAGCTGCATTGCCCGTTAGTTTGCGCCATAAATTTAAAGAGAAATTTGGAGCAGAAGTTCGCGATGCCTACGGCTTATCGGAAGCTTCACCAGGAGTTGCGACCCAAAGAAACGATTTGCCTATTAAAGAAGGGTCAGTTGGGGTCCCAATGCCTGGGGTGAAAATAAAAATTGTCAATGAACATGGGGAAGAATTACCGCCTGGTGAAGTAGGAGAATTACTCGTGCATGGGGATAATGTCACACCAGGATATTTTCGAAATGAAGAGGCAACCAAGCAAGCCCTTAGAAACGGATGGCTTCACACCGGGGATTTGGCAAAGGTTGATGAGGATGGATATCTATTTATCGTTGACCGGAAGAAGGATTTGATTATCAGGGGCGGATTTAATATTTATCCCCGTGATTTAGAGGAACTGCTTGCAAAGCATGAAGCCGTATTAGAGGTTTCCGTTGTGGGGATCCCTTCCGAGCAAATGGGAGAAGAGATTCTTGCATGCGTGGTGAAGAAGCCAGAAAGCAAGGTGACGGGGGCTGAGCTCATTGAGTATTGTCAAAAGCACCTAGCAAAATATAAAACTCCAAGACATGTGATTTTTCTAGACCAGCTTCCAAGAAACGGAGTGGGGAAAATCCTCAAAACAAGATTAAGGGAGCAAATGATTCAGCAAATAAAGAGTTAAATCAACTTCAAAATTCTTGAAGGGAGGTTCTCTGATTGGTTTCAGACTTACAGCCTTTATTAGAGGTTCAAGATATGAAGACCGTTTTTAAAACAAGGTCTGGATTGCTAGAAGCTGTTGATGGTGTCTCATTCAGCATCTCCAAAGGGGAAACGGTAGCGATTGTTGGCGAATCCGGTTCTGGTAAAAGTGTATCCGCCCTTTCGATTTTAAGATTACTAGAAAACAATGGTTCGGTAACCTCCGGAAAAATATTATTTAATGACTTCAATCTAAAAGACATTGGCCCTGATGAAATTAGAAAAATCAGGGGAAATGAAATTGCAATGATTTTTCAGGACCCGATGACCTGTCTCGACCCGGTATATACCATTGGGGATCAAATTATGGAAACGATCAAAATTCATGAGGATTTGTCAAAAAGGGAATACCGGGTACGTGCACTGGAGTTATTGCGACTCGTTGGTCTACCAGATCCGGAAACCCGAATTGATGCTTTTCCACATCAGCTTTCCGGAGGACAAAGGCAGAGAGTAATGATTGCGATCGCCTTAGCGTGCAAACCTAAATTAATCATTGCGGATGAGCCAACAACCGCATTAGATGTGACAGTTCAAGCGCAAATTATGCAATTATTAAAGGATTTGCAAGCACAGTTTGGAACGGCCATCATCCTCGTTACCCATGATTTAGGGGTAGTAGCAGAAATGGCGGACAGGGTGGTGGTTGTCTATGCGGGTCAAGTTGTGGAGCAGTCGAATGTGAGGGAATTATTTGAGCAACCACAGCATCCGTATACAGCTGCATTGATGCGAAGCATTCCTCGAATCGAAACGAATAAAAATCAGCGTCTGCAAACCATTAAGGGAAATGTCCCAAACCTGAAAGAGCTACCTACTGGATGCCGGTTTCATCCCCGCTGTCTCTTGGCTACAGAAAAATGCAGGAATGAAGAGCCCCCATTATTTGATGCAGGTGATGGTCGGCTAAGCAAATGCTGGACAGCGGATCCAACTCTTCAGGTCAAAAGAGAGATCATGACTGCCTTCGATGAAGAGCAGCTCGACAATTTTGAGCGAAATTTACATTTGGTTGAGGGTCAACCACTTTTAGATGTCAAAGACATAAAGAAGTATTTTCCCATTACAAAGGGAATTCTCTCAAGAACGATTGGCCATGTTCGAGCGGTTGATGGAGTATCCATTAACATTCATAAAGGTGAGACCCTCGGGTTAGTAGGTGAGTCAGGCTGCGGCAAATCGACAGTTGGCCGACTGATTACAGGTTTGATTAAATCAACGGCGGGGGAAGTCATCTTCGAGGGAACGAACTTAGCTCATGCAAACAGAAGCAAGATGAAGCAAATCAGAAAAAAGATCCAATTTGTTTTTCAAGATCCTTATAGCTCCTTAAATCCAAGGATGACGATTTTAGATATCATTGGAGAACCATTGGAGGTCCATCAAATAGCAAAGGGTACGAGAAAGCAAGAACGTGTGGCTGAATTACTCGAGATTGTTGGATTATCGAGAAATGATATGCATAAATTTCCCCATCAATTTTCTGGGGGACAACGGCAAAGAATTAGCATTGCCCGAGCACTGGCGACGGAGCCTGAACTTTTGATTTGTGATGAAGCCGTTTCTGCTTTAGATGTTTCGGTCCAAGCGCAAATTCTCAATTTATTAAAAGACCTGCAGATCAAAATGGGATTGTCTTATCTCTTTATATCCCATGATTTGAATGTTGTGAAATATGTTTCCGATCGGATTGCTGTCATGTATCTTGGGGAAATCGTCGAAGTGGCAGATGCAGAGACTCTCTTTGAAAATCCTTTTCACCCATATGCGAAAGCCCTGATTTCTGCCGTACCTATACCAGATCCAACGATGGAACCGGATCGGATTATTTTAAAGGGGGAGATCCCTAGTCCTTCCAATCCACCGAGTGGATGTAAATTTCATACGCGCTGTCCGGTTGCTATGGATATTTGCAGAAATAAGAAACCGGAATTGAAAGAAATAACAGATCGGCATATTGTTTCCTGTCATCTGTATTGAAGGGGGGGAGTGGGATGTTTGAGTATATTTTCAAACGGTTCCTATACGGAATAATTGTTCTTTTCATCATGACTGCTTTTGTATTTATCCTCATGAGAGCTGTACCTGGCGATGTTGTTACTCTACAACTCGCTAATTCCGGTGCATCTGAAGAGCAAATGAGCGCACTAAAGGCAGAACTAGGCCTTGATAAAAATGTATTTGGACAGCTGAGTGATTGGATCGCCCGTGCTGTACAGGGGGACTTAGGTAATTCTTTGTGGTCCGGTCAGAGTGTATCAGAAGTAATTGTTGATAGGCTACCGATTACCTTACAGCTAGCAATTATGTCCATTATTTTGGCTATCATCATTGGTATCCCTATTGGAGTCATTTCAGCAGTCAAGCAAAATAAGCTGATCGATCATTTGCTCCGGATCCTATCAGTAGGCGGTTTATCGATTCCTAATTTTTGGCTGGGTTTAATCCTGCTAACAGGGCTTTCCCTTCTATTAAATTGGATACCACCGATTGGCTATCAATCCTTTGCCGAGAATCCGATTGTTAATTTGCAGCAAATGATCCTGCCAGCCATATGCTTAGCGATTACGCTTAGTGCAAGTATTGTCCGGATGACTCGCTCGGCTGTATTGGAGGTTTTACATTCAGAGTTCATTCGAACCGTTCGTTCCAAAGGGGCAAAGGAAAGGATCGTCATTTTCAAGCATGCGTTAAGAAACTCTTTGGTTTCTGTTATTACATTAATTGGTTTACAAATCGGTTACCTCCTTGGCGGAACAGTTGTACTGGAATCCATTTTCTCGCTTCCAGGCTTAGGGAGCTTGATCTTTGAATCGGTGTTATCAAGAGACTATCCCATCGTTCAGTCATCCGTATTAATATTTGGGGCGATGTTCTTACTGGTCAATTTGCTAGTTGACATTATGTATGGGTGGGTAGACCCGAGAATCAGGACGAGATGAGCACCGTATTAAACTGGATAGATAGAAAAGGAAGTGATCAAAATGTCCCAGGTTCAATTAGAGTCCTCTCTGTCTAAAAATAGGATAACGACGGGCAGAAGTGCTCACTTGTTAAAATTCAAAGAGGAATGTAAACGCTTTATCTTTACCCAAAAGATTGGTTTTTTAGCTCTATTGGTCATTGTTGCGGTCGTTGTCATTGCAATTCTTGCGCCCGTCATTGCACCATACGATCCAGTCACTCAAAACCGGGATGCTTTCCTTTCGGGACCGAGTTCTCAAAACTTAATGGGAACGGATGATTTAGGGCGAGATATTTTTAGCAGAATTGTTTTTGGTTCTCGAATTTCCTTAATTGTGGGGTTTGTGACCGTGATTATTTCCATTACGATGGGCGTGCTAATTGGAATGGTCTCCGGATACTTCGGCGGTATTGTCGATATGGTGATTCAGAGAATTATGGATGCGATTATGTCAATTCCGGCCTTGATTTTGGCTCTATTTATTGCAGCCCTACTAGGTCCTGCCATACAAAATGTCATCATTGCCCTTGTAATTATCGAGATCCCTCGGTTTGCGCGGATTGTCAGGGGAGAAATGCTACGAATACGGGAAACGAATTATGTGGAGGCTTCTCGTTCAGTAGGGGCCCACGCTTTTCGAATCATTCTAAAGCATGGTCTGCCTAATATGATGGCGCCGATCATCGTTATGGCAAGCTTGGCCTTTGGTCAAACCATTATTGCGGAAGCATCTCTTAGCTTTCTAGGAATTGGAACTCCACCGCCAAATCCTTCATGGGGATTGATGCTTAGTGATGCGAGCCGCTATATGGAAAGCGCACCGTGGCTTGTGCTATTTCCCGGCTTGGCTCTAAGTGTATTAGTTTTAGCATTCAATTTGTTAGGTGATGCTCTAAGGGATTTCTTAGATCCGAAGAATTCATCCTAAGGTAAGAAAACTACCGATATTGGGGGAAGAATGATGAATAAAAAATGGAAGCTCATCGTTAACTTTTTGTTAATCGGATTACTTTTATTGGTCATAAGTGCCTGCTCCTCTGAAAAAACAAACAAGGGAAATGAGAAAGGGAATGAAAGCACTTCAAATGAAGGGGGCTCATCTGAACCAAAACATGGAGGAACTTATACGATTTTATCACCCGCAGACCCAGATATGCTAGACCCTCATCGTCAATCTTCCATCTATACACATCAGCTAGCTGGTTTAGTGTATAACAAGCTCGTTTCATATGAAACAGGGCCAGGAGTAGAATTTACGGATTATAATGTGGTGCCGGATCTTGCTGAGAAGTGGGATATATCCGAAGACGGGAAGGTATATACATTTTATTTACGAGAAGCTTACTGGCACGATAAGGAACCGGTAAATGGGCGACAAGTAACGGCAGAAGATGTCGTTGCAACGATGGAAAGGATCATTAGTCTTCCTGGCCATCAGGCAGCTCTTTTATCAGAAGTGGAAAGTATCGAAGCCAAGGATGATCAAACGGTTGTCTTTACATTAAAACAGCCCTTTGCCCCATTTCTAAATTTTATGGCCAACCACTTTATGTGGATTTTGCCCAAAGAGGCAGCGGAAGGAAAATTTGATTTAGCAACGGACGCTATCGGGACAGGGCCATTTGTTTTAGAGGAATGGAAGGATAATATTGAAGCGAAGTACAAACGGAATCCAAACTATTATGAAGAGGGAAAACCATATTTGGATGGAGTAATTTTCAAAGTAGTTCCTGATCCTACGGCGAGGTTAGCAGCCATGCGAACTGGGCAAACGGATGCGGTATCTCAGATTTCCCCTGAGGAGTTAAACCAGCTAATTAAGAGCAATCCCGAAATCACTGTGTTTGAAGCGATGTTTCCAACCCAGGAACAAATCTATATGGATATGAAAAAGAAACCGTTCGATGATATCCGCGTACGGAAAGCGATTAGCTTAGCTGTTGACCGCCAATCCATGGTTGATCGGATTTATGGCGGCGGGGAAATAAGCAGTCCAGTCAATCCTTCATTAGGGAAATGGGCATTACCACTAGAGGAAAGAAAAGAGCTCATGCCTTATGACCCGGATCAAGCGAAAAAGCTACTGGCTGAGGCGGGATATCCTGATGGCTTTGATACAAAGCTGATGGTAACGGACGGGTATGGAGAGCAATTGGTCCGTGTTGCCCAATGGGTGGCCGAGGATTTAAGAAATATTGGGATTAACGCAGAGATTGAAGTCGTCGAGTATGCAACCTACTTCTCAGAGAGATGGCCAAAAGTCGATTATGAGATGGGAATCGGCTATCAAACTTATTTTCAGGAGCCGGATGAATGGTTGAGAACACAGCTTCACACAAAAGGTACCCGAAACTGGTATCACATCTCCGATCCAGAACTTGATAAAATGCTTGATGAACAAAGAGTCATCAATGATGTGGATGAGAGAAGAGAGTATGTACATGATATCCAGCGTTATGTATTAGAAAATTTAGTCAATCCAATTCCTTTAACAACCTATCATACAAAGACACCAAGAATGCCATATGTGAAAGATGCTTATCCTCATGCTTCTTATGGTTATGGCTATTTGAGGAATGTTTGGCTGGATAAATAGATTCGCAGAAAGATTGAAAAATGGTAGAAGGGAAAATCCAGCATTTAAAAAGCGGATTTTCCCTGTTCCTGACACTGGAGGGAAATAAGATAGGCAAATACCTTAAGACAAAGGAAATGAGGAAAGTGCAGAGAGTTGAAAAATTAGAGCTACCTACGAGCTTTCCGGTAGGTCCTGTGCATGTATTTATCGTATTCGGAGAAAAGCTTACCCTCATTGATACGGGGTTAAATCTTGACCAGGCATGGAAAGATTTGAATGATGGGTTGCACACCTTAGATGTAAGATTGGAGGATTTAGACCAAATCGTGTTAACTCATCATCATAATGACCATGCTGGAATGCTTCATCGAATCTTAGAGGTACAACCGTCGATTGATGTCTACACACATGAAAATACGAAAATCTATCTGCAAGATAAAGAGTTTTCGAAATGGAGCGGTGAATATTTTGATAAGCTTTTTTACGAGTTCGGTTTACCAAAGAAAATAATAGATTCTTTTACCTTTCGAAAAAAGAATCGAAGAACGATAGATGGCATCACATTTCATGACATATTACATGAAGGTGCTACGGTACCGGGGATGCAAGGCTGGCAGGTGATCGAGACAAAGGGTCATTCAATGGATCATATTTCATTATATTGTCCTGAAGACGAGCTGTTCCTTTGTGGAGACCATATCATCCAGGATATGCATGCAGGAATTTTCTTGGATGCTCCTCTTCAGGGGGAGCCTAGACCCAAAATGCTGATTGAGTATATAAGAGATTTAGAAAAATGTAAAAAGCTCCCTGCTAAGCTTACCTATTCGAGCCATGGCCCAGAATTTACAAATCTCCCTAAAGTCATTGATGAGGAATTGCGGAATATCGATCATCGCATCGTCCGAACGGTAGAAGCCTTAAAAAAATTGGGTGGAAAAGGGACCGGCTTTGAAATCATTCAGGAAATGTATCAGAAGCGTCTGAATAAAGCGATTGTGTCTTTCATGTTTGAAATATTCAGTGTCCTGCAGCTTTTGGAAGTGAAAAATAGGGTTGTGGTTGAAAAAGTGAATGGGGTTTATCAATATCGACTCGTAGAATAGTAGAAATGTGGTTTTAATCAGAATGGAAAAAATGTTCATGGAAAACTATTGAAGAAGGAGTAGATAATGATGAAAAGAGAAGCAGTTATCGTTTCAGCTGTTAGAACGGCTATTGCCAAGCAGGGAGGGTCCTTAGCAGCTGTTCCTGCCCATATATACGGTGCTGAAGTGATAAAGGAAGCTGTAAAAAGGGCGAAGATTACTCCGAATATGATTGACGATTGTATCTTTGGAAATGTTTTAAGCGGTGGTGGAAATATTGCTAGACTAACAGCATTGCAGGCTGGGTTGCCTATGAAAGTACCGGGAATGACGATGGATCGTCAGTGCGGCTCTGGTATTAATGCCGTTGCACTTGCTGCCCAGGCAATCCAATCGGGTGCCGGGGATATCTATATTGCGGGCGGGATCGAGAGCATGAGCCGTGCGCCGTATTTAATGGAACGTCCAGAAAAGCCATATAGTTCAGCGCCACCATCTTTTCGAAGGGGACTTCTAGCTCCAGAGGAAATAGGTAATCCACCAATGGGGATAACCGCCGAGAACCTAGCAAGAGAATACAATATTTCTCGGGAGGAGCAGGATGAATTTTCCCTTAGGAGTCAGCAAAGAATGGCAAGAGCGATGGAGGAGGGAAGGTTTGAAGAACAAATTGTTCCGATCAAAATTCCTATCCGTAAGGGTGAACCGATTATTTTTGACAAAGATGAACATCCGCGTCCAAATTCGACCTTGGAGGGCCTAGCCAAATTACCAGCTGTCTTCCTGAAGAATGGTACAGTGACCGCTGGGAGTAGTTCTGGCTTAAATGATGCTGCGTCTGCATTAGTAATCATGGCGAGGGAAAAGGCGGAAGAGCTTGGAATTCAACCATTAGCTATGATTAGGGGAACTGTTGTAGCTGGAGTTGATCCGAATATTATGGGGATAGGTCCCGTTCCTGCAACAAGAAAGCTAATGGATAGGCTTGGTCTCACGGTCCACGATATGGATCTAGTTGAACTAAATGAAGCCTTTGCCGCACAGGTACTTGCCTGTAATCGAGAACTGGAAATCAGTCCGGATAAACTGAATGTAAATGGGGGAGCGATTGCACATGGTCATCCCCTTGGTGCTACTGGGGCCATTCTGATAACGAAGGCTCTATATGAATTGCATAGAATGAAAGGACGTTATGCACTGATCACCGCATGTATTGGGGGAGGGCAGGGAATTGCTACTGTTATTGAAAGAGAGTCGTAGAGTTTCCAAATCCGTTATGGAGTTGAAAAGCCTATGCAAGATAGAATTATAGAAGGTAGTGTCGATTTATTTGATAAGAAAGGCTTCAGCAAAACGTCCATTCAAGATATCGTCGATAGCATCGGAGTATCTAAAGGCACATTTTATTATTATTTTAATAGTAAGCAAGAGCTTTTAAGGGATATCCATCTAAACTACATTCAGAATCTTCTAGATAATCAAATGATTTATATGAATGATTCTACATTAAGCAATCGAGAAAAGTTACAAAAGATGGGCTATCTAATCATTAGCGGCATCAGAAAATCAGGTAAGAGTGCAAGAGTATTCAATCGGGAAGTGAGGCATCTAGAAGAGGAGCATATTAAACAGGTACATGCAATTAGACGGGAGTTCCGGATGAATGTTCAAAGGATTATCGAAGCAGGTATCAAAAATGGGGAGTTTCGAAGCGACTTAAGAAGTGATATCGTCACTTTCGGTATATTAGGAATGGTCAATCGGACTTATTCTTGGTACGACCCCGACGGAGAAGTGAAGGAAGAAGAATTGGTCGACATTTTTATTGAAATGCTGGTGAATGGGTTAAAAGGGTAAATTTCAAATATAGAAAAACCATCAAGGACGGTTCGAGGCTCACCTTGAGCTAATTGAACCGTCCTTGATGGTTTGTAGACATAAAAATAAGCACCTTTTAGTTTAGTATGAATTTCCTCGGACTCTGCTGCAAAGACTTCTTTAAATGCCTCATTCCCCTAATTATTTTCTGCCATGCGCCCGAGTGGACCAGACTCATCAATAATGTCTTGTAAGGAATAGACAGAGATAGGGAACATTGGGAAGCCGAAGACATAAGCAGTAAGCTCATATAACTGAAAATAGATGACGAGTGTTTTGTCTGCAATGTAAAAGTCCTGGTCGGGTTTGATTTTTGTAAACGGTTCTAGCATGAGAATGTCACGCTTTTTTATTTGTTTTTGCACGAGCTTGGAAATGCGGTTTACATAATTGCTATTTGGTTTAAACAAATCTTTAAGCTCACATTTTTTCTCTTTTTCCAAATCAAATGTTAACGATTTAATATACGTCATTCCATGGGCTGCATGGTGGTGATAAGTGTAATTCGAGAGGGACAAGCTGAGCACCTGCCGTTGGTTATTCTTGATTTCAAAGGTCCCAAGCACCTCCTCGACCGTTGATGATGTCTCTCCAACCTGTTGATTGATCAGCTCTTGTGTTTGTTCCACAATCGATCGATTAATATAACCTTCGAATACAGGAGATTTCGTGCCATATATATGAGGATAGTAAATCTTCTTCTTATCACCATTGCTTATTTTGAGGGCTCGAATAGGGACAGGAAATGAAATAGGCATCTATCATCATCCTTTTTCATTATCCTATTCAGTTTATCTAGAAAGTTCCCTAATTATGAAGTTGATTAGGGCAGCCAGTTAGGGCAGGGCTACTCTTAACAGAGAACAATATTCTAATAAGTTGAAAGAAATCTCCCCCTTTTCTGAACCTATCTTGGTATAATATGTAATAGATAGAAATCTTCTGTGAAGTAATGAGACATCACAATAGTAGGGGGAGAGGGAGATCGTATCTTCAAAAGATGTTGCTAAGTTAGCAGGCGTTTCTCAGACTACTGTATCGCGAGTATTGAATACACCTGAATTAGTGAAGCAGCCGACAGTAGAAAAAGTGTTAAAAGCGATTGAAGAATTGAATTATATTCCGAATGAAAGCGCTCGTTCATTAGTTCAAAAGAAAACGAATAGAATTGCACTACTGTCTGGGCCATTACATAACCCGTTTTTTTCTGATACAACAACAGCCATTGTCAATTATGCCAATAGCAAGGGATATAAAGTCGATGTGCAGTTTGTTAATGATGAAGCGGTTGAAAAAGCGTACGCTACATTTATGGAAAGGAGGGTAGATGGGATAATTCTATCTTGTATTTTGTATGATGACCCCTTTTTTGAGAAATTAAAAAAGTTGGATATCCCATTTATTACCTTCAACCGGAAACATAAGTCAAATGAGAATTTTGTAGAAATTGATAATAATAGAGCAGGTTGTTTGGCTGCTAAGACCCTTCTTGATTTAGGTCATAGACTTATTGCTTATCTTGGCGGACATTTAACGGTCAGTACATTTGCTAATCGCTTCCTTGGAGTTAGTAAAATATTGGGGCAAAGCCTTCAGGACTCCTTCATTTATCATTCCAATACATCACGTGAAAGCATTGTCCTTGGAATTGAACAGTTTTTGGCTCAACCAACGCAGCCAACTGCGATTATTTGTGGGTCTGATTCGATTGCGTTTCTTACGATCGATGAACTGCTAAAACGGGGAATTCGTATACCAGAGGATATAAGTATTATGGGAATTGACAATGTTGAGCTTGCTTCACATCAGCTTATTCAACTGACAACAATCGGTAACGAAACAGAACAGAATCTAGGTTTGCTGGCAATTATTGAATTGATTGAAATGATTGAAAATAAAAAAAATACTTGCATTCAAATCACCGAATCTGTTAGACTTTTCCATAGAAGGACTACTAGAAGATTTGAGCATGAATAAATACGTTTTCTCAGGATGACGTATTTTTTTCAGCATCAAAATGGTTACGTATTCATAACTGAATATTCAGAAAGGATGATAACGCTGAAGAAGTCAAATTATATTAATGGAGAGTGGATCCAAGCGGGTAACTATGCAGAATTGCTTTCACCTTACACTAGGGAGAGCATCGCTTTTATTCCACAAGCTTCGTTTGAGGAAGTGGAATTAGCGATTGAAGCAGCGGAAAAGACAAGAATGGAAATGGAAAATTTATCTGCATTAGAACGTGCCAATATTTTGTACGCCATTTCTGATGCATTTGCCAATCGGCGACTTGAGGCAGCGAAGCTTATTTCATTGGAAAGTGCAAAGCCATTAAAGTATGCACTTGGCGAAATTGATCGAACGATCGAAACGTATCGTTTTGCTGGAGATGAAGCAAAAAGACTTGTTGGTGAATTAATTCCAATGGATGCTGCAAGAACAGGTAAGGATCGGTTCGCCTATACGATTGAACAACCTTTAGGTGTGATTGGAGCGATTACTCCGTTTAATTTCCCTCAGAATCTTGTCGCACATAAGGTTGGACCAGCAATCGCAGCAGGAAATACGATCGTCTTGAAACCAGCTTCGCAAACCCCATTGTCAGCGCTGCTATTAGCAGAGATCATAGACAAAACTAACTTGCCAAAGGGTGCTTTTAATGTCGTCATTGGTAGCGGCGGCACAGTTGGTGAGCAGCTAATAAAAGACGAGCGCATTAAAATGATCACTTTCACAGGCAGTCCAAGTGTAGGAATCGGCATAAGAGAAAAGGCTGGGCTAAAGAGGGTAGCGCTTGAATTGGGATCGAATTCAGGAGTGATAATCGACCGTAATGTAAACCTAGAACCGATCGTAGGAAAATGTGTGACGGGTGCGTTCTCCAATCAGGGGCAGGTTTGTATTTCGCTGCAACGAATCTATGTGATGGAGGATTTGTTCGAGCCATTTATCACTGCTTTCATTGAGAAGACAAAGGTTCTGAAGGTCGGAGATCCATTAGATGAGGCAACTGATATATCTGCCATGATTCATGAGAAGGAACAAAAGCGAGCACTGCAATGGCTTGAAGAAGCGGTGGCCGCAGGTGCCAATGTAGAATACGGAGGACATGTAGAAAATGGAATCTTACAGCCTACGATTCTATCAGGAGTAAATGCGAGGTTAAAAGTGAGCTGTGAAGAAGTCTTTGCACCGATTGTCAGTGTCAATAAGATTAAATCGGTTGAAGAAGGAATCGAATCGATCAATGATTCTATGTTTGGCTTACAGGCAGGCATTTTTACAAGGGATATCCAAACTGCCTTTC
This sequence comes from Anoxybacillus andreesenii, assembly GCF_030813005.1. Lineage (NCBI taxonomy): Bacteria > Bacillati > Bacillota > Bacilli > Caryophanales > Anoxybacillaceae > Anoxybacillus > Anoxybacillus andreesenii. The sequence continues at coordinate 184,528 of NZ_JAUSTU010000003.1, read as the reverse complement.
ACGCCTCTAAGAAATTAGAGGTTGGGGGCGTCATGATTAATGATATTCCAACCTATCGTGTTGACCAAATGCCTTATGGAGGGGTGAAACAGAGCGGTACAGGAAAAGAAGGATTGAAATATGCGATCCGTGAAATGACGGAAACAAAGCTCGTCGTTTGGAATCAAGAAGGAGGAATTTAGATGGCAGAAAAGATCACCTTTACCCCGGTAAGTTACACTGGTTGGGGATCGCTGCAGTTTTTAGAGCAAGAAGTGCAAAGATTCAATGGACGAAAGATTCTCCTTGTTACCGACCCATTTTTACATGAAATGGGATTGACAAAAAAAGTGATAGAGCCGCTGGAAGCCCTTGGTTTATCCATACAGATATATTCCAAGGTAGTACCAGAACCACCACTAGCGGTTGGGGAGGAGTTGGTCGACTTTGCACGCCGACACGAAAGTGATTTAGTCATTGGACTAGGGGGCGGAAGTGCGCTTGATTTAGCAAAGCTCGCGGGGGTTCTTTCAGTCCATGAAGGAAACGTGAAGGACTATTTAAATTTGACGGGAACCCGCTCGATTGATAAAAAAGGGCTGCCTACGATTTTAATTCCAACTACATCTGGTACAGGATCAGAAGTCACAAACATCTCAGTACTGTCTCTTGAATCAACGAAAGATGTCGTCACACATGACTACTTGCTGGCTGACGTAGCCATTGTTGATCCAGAGCTCACCCTTACTCTTCCGCCAAAAGTAACCGCTGCAACAGGGGTAGATGCACTAACCCATGCCATCGAAGCTTATATTTCAAAGAATGCCAGTCCCGTTTCAGATGCCCTTGCATTAAAGGCGATTCAGCTCATTAGTCAGGCGATTCGCACCGCGGTCCAAGATGGGACAAATAAACAAGCCCGTACCGATATGAGCTATGGGAGTTATTTAGCAGGTTTAGCGTTTTTCAATGCTGGGGTAGCTGGTGTTCATGCGCTTGCTTACCCGCTCGGCGGACAGTTTCATATTGCCCATGGTGATTCAAATGCCGTTTTACTGCCGTATGTAATGGGTTATATTCGTCAGTCCTGTGAGAAGCGCATGAAAGATATTTACGACACAATGGGTTTCAGTAGTGCCCATCTATCGCAAGTCGACGCCTCCTATAAATGCATTGATGAATTAAAGAGATTAGTAGAAGACGTAGGCATTCCATCGAGCTTAAAGGGCTTCAACATTACAGAAGAAGCCCTGGAAGGTTTGACAGAGGATGCTACAAAGCAAAAGAGATTGCTAGCACGAAGCCCAATGGCGCTAGAACGAGCCGATATTTTCACCATTTATAAGGCTGCCTATGATTCTGTCATTGTCGAAAAAAGGGGTTAAGCTTGAAGTTTTTAACTTTAAGCTCATCTTATAAAAGTAAAGGGGAGATTTAAATGTGTAACAACAAAAAGCTGTATGTTCTTGATACCGGAAAGATGAAAATGGATAAGAATTACATGATTGCCATGCATAATCCAGCAACCATTGACAATCCGAACCCTCCAGCTGAATTTGTTGAATTCCCAATTTACGCCGTGCTGATAGACCATCCAGAAGGGAAAATTTTGTTTGATACTGGTTGTAATCCAGAAGGAATGGGGAAAGAGGGACGTTGGCCAGAAGGGGTTCAGAAAGCATTTCCAGCATTCGCTAGCGAGGAATGCTATTTAATCAACCGTCTTGAACAGTTGAAAGTTCGACCTGAGGATATTAAGTATGTAGTTGCTTCCCATTTACATTTAGATCACGCTGGTTGCCTTGAGTTATTTACCAATGCCGAGATCATCGTCCATGATTCTGAGCTCTCCAATGTGATGAAAACCTTTGCTATGACCCGTGACATGGGTGCCTATATTTGGGGGGATGTGATGGCGTGGATTCAAAATAACCTACGTTGGCGCACAATTAAGCCTCATGAAACAGAAGTTCAGCTTGTAGACGGAATCAAAATTCTCAACTTTGGTCCTGGTCATGCCTACGGGATGCTCGGCCTGCACGTAGAACTCCCAGGGCATGGTAATATTTTACTTGCATCAGATGCACTTTATACAAAGGAAAGCTATGGCCCGCCCGTTAAACCACCTGGAATTCTATACGATTCCGTCGGCTACAGCTCAACAGTTGAACGCATTCGCCAATTTGCCGACCGTCACCAATCAGACATCTGGTTTGGTCATGATGCCAACCAATTTAAAACATTCATCAAATCGACCGATGGCTATTACGAATAATTAAGAGTAATTTCGTTCTTTCTAAAAGGAGCCCTTTGAACATCGAATTGTAGTTGAATACTTAATACAGGGAACGAATAGACCTTTTCGTCGGAGGAAAGGTCTATTTCAATTTCGTTTTGTTCCTCCTAAGCGTTAATACATTCGTGAAGACTACACTTATGTACGAAATCGGTTTCTAAACCCCGATTAAATCCATTCTCAAAATTCCCAGTTTTATCAATGTTTAAGGAGTAATTTATAAAATTTTCTATAAATTTAGAAATTTATGGTTGATTTTTATCATATTTATAGGCTAGTATATTAATGAAAGCGGTTTCCTTTATTTTTTTATAAAGTTTATGGAAAGCGGTTTCCTTAAACTAGAGGAGGTGTTTATTTACAAGTTTAATAGAAAGTGAGTTTGCGATAACTAAAACTAAAACATTGGGGGAATTCAATTGAAAAGGATGAAAAAATGGGTTGCCTTAGGGGTAGCTTCCTTGCTTGCTCTTTCATTAGCTGCCTGCAGCGAAAAGGATAATGAAAAGGCATCAAGTGATGGCTCGAAAGATTCAAAGGGTGGAAACGAACAAATTACGTTAGATTTTTGGACTTTTGGTGCAACAGGGTATGAAGACTTAGCGAAAGAATACGAGAATCAAAATCCCAATATCAAAATTAAGGTGAAATCCTCTGAAACTGCAGACCATCATGATGCCCTATTTACTGCTTTATCTGCAGGAAGCGGGGCACCAGATATTGCGATGCTGGAATTGGATCAGTTTGATCGTTTCAAGGTAGCTCAGGATCGTTTCGTCAACTTATATGACCATGGTGCGAAAGACGTGAAGGACCAGTACTTAGATTGGAAATGGAAATACGGCGAAAATGCTGAAGGGGATTTTCTATTTGGTCTTCCTACTGACATAGGTCCGAAAGCATTGTATTATCGCACGGATGTATTTGAGAAAGCAGGCCTTCCAACTGAGCCAGAGGAAGTGGCAAGCCTTATCAATTCCCCAGAAGCATTTGAACAAGCTGGTTTACAAGTGAAGGAAAAAACAGGTTTGTTTTTTATCGATAGTATTGAAATGGCGTTCCGTGCTTACTTAGATGCTGCCGATCCAGCATTATTGTCACCTGATAACGAATTATTGCTAGGTGACGATAGTGAAGCGAAGAAGGCATTTGACTATGCTGTTCACTTAAATGATCTAGGGATTGTAGGTAAATTTGAAATGTGGAGCCCAGAGTGGGCCAATGCCGTTAATAAGGGTGAGTTTGGAGTAGAATTAGGAGCTGGTTGGTTAAAAGGCTGGATGGAAGGAAATGCACCAGACGCAGTCGGAAAATGGAGAGTGGCTACTTTGCCAACAGATTTTGCGGCAAACTGGGGTGGTTCTTATATCGCAGTGCCAAATGAAACAAAGCATGCACAAGAAGCTTATGATTTTATTGAATGGCTCCTATCAGCAGAAAATCAATTCAAATCATTCCAAAGTCATGGATTATTCCCATCTGCCAAGGCTGTCTATGATATGGAAGAGTTTAAGACAAACGCAGATGAGTTTTTCGGCGGGCAGGCATCAGCTCCAGTATTTGCTGAAGCTGCCCAAGATATCTCTGGCATAGCTTTCAAGGGGGAAAAATACTTCCCAATCTATTCCGAAGTATTGAATGCTCTTAAGAATGTTCAAAATAATGGGACGGATCCAGAGAAAGAGTGGAAAGACGCTGTGAAGCGTGCGGAGGATTTATTAAAACGTTAATCTTGAGAATTTGAAGATAACGGTCGGCTTCCTTCAATGAGCGAGCCTTTCAGTGCAATCAGATAAGGTTCACGAAAAAAGGCCGGCCGTTCTTCCTATTCATCACCCACATGTGTGAAAATGATAGACGGATTTGGGGTCTCATTGGCACCATACATCCTCGAACTGGAAAAGAGGCGTGAAAATGAACTCGATTAGTAAGAAGGAATCTATATTTAAGAGGAAGAAATTCCGGTCTGAAGAACAAAAGGACAGGATTTCGGGATATTTATATATAGCGCCTTTCTTCATAATTTTTACACTTATCGGTCTATATCCCGCATTATTTAGTATTTATTTGGCCTTCCAAAAATGGAATGGGCTAGGTCCCATGACATTTAATGGATTAGAAAATTTCAAAATGGTGTTAACAGACCCCCTATTTTGGAAGTCCGTCTACAACACGATTGTAATGGGGATTATGGGGACAGCCCCCCAATTAATTGTCGGCCTTATTTTAGCCTACTTATTAAATATGGCTTTTCTTCGATTGAAGAGCTTCTTTCGTGTAACGATATTTATGCCTTATTTGACATCAATGGTGGCTGTAGCCCTAATATTCAGTGTGCTATTTAGTAATCATGATTCTTCCTTAGCCAATTATGTGTTAACTCATCTTTTCGGACTTGACCCCGTCACATGGGGAGCATCCGAGTGGGGAACGAAAATCGCGATTTCGATTATGGTGTTCTGGAGATGGGTTGGATACAACACCATTATTTATCTAGCAGGAATTCAGAGCATTCCGAATGATTTATATGAAGCAGCAACGATCGATGGAGCAAATAAGGTTCAGCAGCTGTTTTACATCACCATTCCAATGATGAAGCCATTTATTATCCTGACGGTATTTACTTCGACAGTTGGTGCGATGCAGCTATTCTCTGAACCGACGGTGTTCTTAGGAAGGGATGCATTTACCAGGGATGAAGCGATGACTATCGTCATGTACTTGTATCGAGATGCGTTTCGACTGCAGTCCTTTGGAACCGCTTCGGCAACCGCGATTATTCTATTAGTCATCATAACGGTGTTTGCAGTCTTGAATATCAGGTTAACCCAAGGCTTTGGCAAAAAGAAGAGAGGTGTGTAGGATGAGTAAACAAAAAGAGAAAAAGGGTAGAAAGCTATCAATAAGCAAAATCATTGTTTACTTGTTTTTATTCCTAGCCTCGCTTATTTCACTATTTCCTTTCTATTGGATGTTTGTGATGGCAACAAGGCCGAGTGCTGCCTATAACTCTATTCCGCCTGTACTAACACCAGGAAATATGATGGTTGAAAATTTTAAAAAAGTGTTAAGTCAAATCGATTTCTTCGGTGGCATGTGGAACTCCTTTGTCCTTTGTGCCATTGTAACGATCGTTGTTCTATTCATCAGTTCCCTAGCCGGTTTTGCTTTCGCCAAATTTAAATTTCCAGGGAAAAATGTCCTTTTTGTAGCGGTTCTTTTGACGATGATTATTCCACCGCAATTAGGGTTAATTCCACAATATTTCCTAATTTCAAAAGCGGGACTCCTTAATACCTTACCAGGGGTGATGATTCTATTCTTTCTTCATCCTCTAGGAATCTTTCTTATGAGGCAATATATATCAGAAGCGGTTCCTGATGAGCTTATTGAAGCTGCAAAGCTGGATGGGTGTTCGAACTTTCGAATTTTTCGAAGCATTGTTTTACCAATCATTTTACCTGCATTTGCAACATTAGGAATCATTGTCTTCACAGCTGTTTGGGGAGAATTCTTATGGCAGTTTACGATATTACGAGACCCAGAGATGTACACCATTCAAGTGGCTCTTGCACAGCTAAGCAACACGCAAAATGTCGATTTTGGAATGATTATGTCTGGAGTATTCTGGGCAACTGTTCCATTATTAGTTATTTTCCTATTATTTAACCGTTTATTTATTTCCAGTATTACTGAGGGCTCTGTGAAATAATTTTTCCTGTCCTTCTATTGTTTCCTGCACCAACTCTTAGTAATCTAAAGAATAGGAATATTATTATTTGATTGAAATTGAAGGGGAACACGATGAATTTAACGATAAAAGATATTGCAAAAATGGCAGGGGTTTCACAGTCAACCGTATCAAAGGTAATCAATAGCTATGGCGGAATTAGTGAGAGAACAAAGCAGAAAGTTGAGACCGTTATTAATGAAATGGGCTACCAGCCCAATTTTTCCGCAAGATCTCTTGCGACAAAAAAATCGAGTCTCATTGGCCTCATCTATGCGGGAAAAATCAATGTAGATATGACCCACCCTTATTTTAATGAGGTTATCTCAACCTTTAAGAAGAATATAGGCCTGCTTGGCTATGATATTTTAATGTTCTCAAATGAACATTTTCTGAAGGATAATGGCAGCTACATTGCAAGATGCCAGCATTTCAATGTGGACGGCTGCTTAGTTATTGCGGGGGAAGAGGTGGAGGATGCGACATTTGAACTAGCGGAAAGCGGTTTCCCTTGTATTGGGATCGATATCGAGTTAACCGGGCCAAAAGCAAGCTACGTGATGACCGATAATGTTAATCTTTCGCGAAGAGTCGTAGAGCATTTCTATTTGAATTCCATCAGAAAAATCGCCTTTATCGGTGGAATGCGTGAATCAGTGATTTCTAGTTTGCGAAAAAAAGGGTTTTTGGATGCGATCAATCAGTTTGGTCTTGAATTTCGAGAAGAATGGATTCAGTATGGTGATTTTCATGAAGAAAGCGGCTACGTCGCTATGAAGAGAATACTTGAAATGAGGGAGATCCCAGAAGCTGTCTTTGCCGCATCTGACATGATGGCCCTTGGTGCGCTAAGGGCTATTAGAGAGGCTGGACTCCAGGTTCCAAAGGATATCCGAATCGTTGGATGTGATGATATTGCTGCCTGTCGATACAGCGATCCGAAGCTTACGACAGTCAAACAGGATAAGGAAAGAATCGGCAAATTATCCGCTTATATGCTAAATGATTTCATTAATGGGAAGAGCCATATTAAGCCAGTGTTTACTGACTCTGAAATCATCGTACGAGATTCTTGTGGAACGAACAATAGCTTCTGGTAACCTTAGGATCATGGCAGATGTACAATGCCTTATGAAAGACTTTTGCATCGTTTGATAGGAGGTTTATGGTTGAATAATTATGCGGTTTTTGATACAGGAGGTTCCTCTATAAAGTATGCCGTGATGGAAGAAACCGGGCAGGTTATAGAAAAATTCTCCATTCCAACGCCGAAGGATGGTATTAGCTCGTTTGTCCATACAATTGAAACAATCGTCAAGGATTTTCAAACTAGATATGTTATAAGTGGGATTGCCTTAAGCATGCCTGGCGCAGTTGATGTGGAATCAGGATATATTAAAGGAGTAACAGCGATTCCATATTTACATGGGCCGAATATTAGAAAGCTGCTTGAGGAGAAGCTCAATCTCCCTGTCGAGCTTGAGAATGATGCCAATTGTGCAGGTTTAGCAGAAGGCTGGCTTGGTGCTGCAAAAGATGTCAATGACTATATTTGTATTGTGATCGGGACCGGCATTGGCGGCTCGTTATTTCTTGATAAGAAAATTCGTCATGGAGCCAATCTATTCGCTGGAGAATTTGGCTATATGATCTTGGAGGATTTCCATAATCAGCCCATCGGCGAAACGTGGAGTTCCCTTGCTGCAACCGGTGGCTTAATTAAGCAGGTTGCTAAGCGCAAAAACATGGACCCAGAGATCCTTGACGGCAAAAAGGTATTTGCAATGGCTGAACAAGATGACAAGGAGGTCCAGGAAGAAATTGAGAAATTTATTAAGCGCTTAGCTGTTGGAATATATAATTTGCAATACATCATTGACCCAGAGAAAATCCTCATTGGCGGAGCTATTAGCAACCGCGAGGGGCTGATTGAGAATATTAACGAAAAACTCAAGCAAATGAGAGCAGATCAACATTGTTTAGAAATTCAAGTGGAGAAATGTCAATTTGGAAACGACTCAAATTTAATTGGAGCCCTTTACCACTTTTTGCAAAGGAACTCTTCGAGAAAATAACCAATATGATGAAGCATGGAGGAAAAAAATTGATACATGAACATTTAAAGCCGTTTCCTGCTCACTTTCTTTGGGGGTCTGCTTCCGCTTCCTATCAGGTAGAAGGGGCTTGGGATGAAGATGGAAAAGGCCCTTCTATTTGGGACCAGTTTGTCCGAATCCCTGGCAAGACCTTCAAAGGAACAACTGGGGATCTGGCGGTGGATCATTATCACCGCTACAAAGAGGATGTACAATTGATGGCGGAAATGGGATTGAAAGCATATCGTTTTTCCGTTGCTTGGACTCGTATTTTTCCTCAAGGAAAAGGGAAGGTCAATGAAAAAGGCATACAATTTTATAGTGATTTAATTGATGAATTGATAAGCAAGCAAATCGAACCGATTCTCACCATTTATCATTGGGATTTGCCGCAAGCATTACAGGATGAGTATGGCGGTTGGGAATCGCGTCAAATTGTCGATGACTTCACAAACTATGCGGTGACGTTATATAAGCACTTTGGAGATCGTGTCAAGTATTGGGTAAGTTTAAATGAGCAAAATATTTTTACTAGTTTTGGATATAAAATGGCCATGCATCCACCCGGGGTGAAGGATGAAAGGCTTTTCTACCAGGTTAATCATCATGCCAGCCTTGCTAATGCAAGTGCGATAAAGGAGTTCCGCAGATGGGTCCCTGATGGGAAGATTGGTCCAAGCTTTGCTTACTCTCCAGCATATCCTGCCACTTCGAAGCCAGTGGACATCCTTGCTGCCGAAAATGCCGAGGAGCTGAATGCACACTGGTGGATGGATGTCTATGCATGGGGGAAATATCCGCAGTCCGCATGGAGGTATTTGGAGGAAAAAAGACTGGCACCAGTCGTTGAAAGTGGCGATTTTGAATTATTACAGGAAGGCAAGCCTGACTTTATGGGGTTGAATTATTACCAAACAACCACCTTTGAAACAAACCCGTTAGACGGAGTGTCTGAAGGGAAAATGAATACATCAGGGAAAAAAGGGACTTCTCAGGATACTGGGATCCCAGGACTTTACAAAACGATCAAAAATGAGCATCTAGAAAGGACGAATTGGGACTGGAACATTGACCCGACCGGCCTCAGAATTGCTTTGCGTCGGATAACAAATCGATATCAATTACCAATTCTCATTAGCGAAAATGGGCTCGGTGAATATGATGAGCTTGAGGAAGGCGATATCATTAATGATGATTACCGGATTCAATACCTTAAGGTTCACCTGCAGGCGGTTCAGGAAGCGATCACCGACGGAGTTGACATGCTCGGCTACTGCACATGGTCGTTCACCGATCTTCTCAGCTGGCTAAACGGCTTCCAAAAACGGTACGGTTTTGTCTATGTCAATCAACATGAAGAAGGGGTCCATGACCTTCGCCGTATCAAAAAGAAAAGCTTTCATTGGTATAAAGAAGTCATTGCTTCTAACGGGCAAAAACTTTAAATGAATAGAAGATTCCCTACCTTTTTCGGTAGGGATATTTTTTGTGACCGGAAAGCTTAGATTACGTATTGATTCTTACTCCTTCAACTGCTTTTCCGCCACTTCCAGTTCTTCCTTGCTATCTGTATGGACAAAAAAGCGCTGGATTGGATTTGTGATGCGATTGAGTCCAGTCTCAAACTTTTCTACAAGATGTGTTGTTCGCTCATAGATGACTGAACGGAGATGATCGAGCTCTCCACTGAGTTTTTTCAAAAACCCTTCCTGCTGATCCAATCTTTCCATGACCGTTGTGTGATAGACCTCCTGGAGATCCAGTTTTTTCGAAATCTCGTTATAGAACTCCTGCTGCTTCTTCAGTTCTTCACCAACAGCTTCATGTCCCTCAAGATGGGCGGACATTTTTGAAATCGCAACTTCCTGTGCCTCCTGTTGGTTCAAAATCGCCTGCGTCATTAAGCCATCCGCATCCAGCTTCTCCATTAATGCCTCGTTCCTTTTCTCCAGCTCATCTAATCGTTGAATCAGCATCTCATTTGTTTTCAACTGATTTTCTAATAGATCCTGCATTTGCCTTGAATACTGCTCCTGGTCATTCAGTTTGTTCTCCATCTGCTGCAGCTTGCTCGCTTGAGCGGTTCTCGTTCTTTGTATTGCATGATGAACCCTTTTTAACGAGTTTTGCAGGGTATCATTCATACTAATTTGCATCTCGAACATGGCCTGTAAAGAATGATATCTAAATACCTCCTGATTCGACGAGATTGGCTTGGAATCTATCCTAAGATAGACTTGAGGGTTCTTCTTTATCCCCATCTGTTTGTCACTTCCTTTTTAATAGGCTGAGAAAAGAGCTTTTTAATAAAACTGTGTCCTATATTATGCTATGAAAATTCGTTCGCAAATGAAACCAAGTTCCAATAGGTTGAATAATCAAAAATCAACTGGAAAATATAAGAAAGAAGTGTAAGGGGTTCGGTAAGAACAAGGAAATAACTCATACACAAAAGGCAGTAGCAAAAAAGGAGTTGATGAGTGTGAAAAAGAAGAAACAGGAAGAGCCTACCATGGCACCAGGGATGAGCGATCATGAAGAACTGGAACAATCCGCAACGAATGAGGAAATCGAGAGAGGTGAGTTCACAGAGGTGACGAATCTCTCCTATGATGAGGTGGATCCAAGCTAAGGATGGAGGGAGAACGTAACAATGGGTGCGATCGAGCGGAATGGATACCGGTTTGAGCCGGAATTTAGCGTCATTAGTCAGGATGGAGCCATCCATGTATACCATAAGGGTGAATTCATTGAAGAAATCAAGTTTGATTTTAACGGGAAATTCCCGGAACCAAATCTTATTGAAGAGCTAGTGGAGGATTACTGTGAGGAGAGAAATATTTAGACCGTTATTCGTGAAAAAGCTCGTATTATCTTTATTCGTATTCTTACTCCTCGACCCAATTCACACTCTTGCTAAGGAGGAATTAACAGCAGAATGCAAAAAGCTGCTGGAGGAAACGAAGGAGCAATATGTCAATCTCGTTGCCAATGATGTCTTAGCAAGCTTCGATCTATTTGAGGACGTCAAGGAGAAGAATGCCTTCTATTTCACGGCAAGCGATCTCTGGAAAATGGAATTCTTGACCGGAAAGGATTCACACATCGAATCCCTTAAGAAAATAATGGCTGGGAAATACCGTGGTGAGAAGAGATTATATTTTTTCAATCAGGATCCAGATGTGAGCTATGTCTTATTTAAAGATATAGACCATAATAATATTATGTTAACTTTAAAAAGAGATCCAGACAATTGGATCCTTACAGATAAGAAAATGAAGAAAGGGAAACAGATTACGGTGGAAACAGCTGAATGCCAGGATCAGCATTTCATGCAGAAAATGTTTGATAATCTCTATCCATAATAGGGCATCCAATGGGGATGGCCTATTTTATGTGTAAATAAAGGGAAATATTGATGAGATGTAGAAGTAAGCAGGAAGATCATGAGAGAAGAGGTGTTTTAGATGATTCGTGAAAAAGTTGGAGTAATTCCGTTTGATCATTTCATCACGGATGCGGATGGATGGATTCAAGCATGGGATTTATCCAAACCATTAACGGCGGATAATCTTTATCAGACAAAGATTTCGGACCTCTTTGATGATTGGGTTGAAAAGAGTGAACGGATCATTTTAGCGGCTTCAAAGGAAAGGAATTATCTCCTGCTGAACTGTCCATTTCCACATGAGAATAAGCAATTAAGGATGTACATTCTTGTTGAAGATGCTTTCATCCATGAAGCCATTAGCAAAGTAAAGGAACTCGACAAATCGATTCGAGAAATGGATGCGGTGATTGAGAGCTCCTATGATGGGATCTATATCACCGATATTCAAGGCAATACATTGAAGACGAACTCAGCGATCGAAAGAATTACAGGAATTCCGAAACACTACTATATTGGAAAGAATACGAGTGATTTAGTAAAGCGAGGAATTTTGAAAGAGTCTGTCACACTAAGGGTGCTTGAGGAAAAGAAAACAGTCACCGTCGTACAGAAGAATTTCAATGGCAAGGAAACACTCCTCACTGGGAATCCGATTTTTAATGAAAATGGTGAAATCGAGAAAATTGTTACCAATATTCGCGATTTATCCGATTTGAATGAGCTTAACGCAGAATTAAAGAAGGCCCAAATGCTGAACGAGCAATACAAGCAGGAACTCGAGAAACTAAAGGCTCACACAACGATCGATTCCGAAACAGTTATTAATAGTAAAAAGCTGAGAGAAATATACGAAATGACCGAACGCATTGCTCCATTTGATCCAACGATTCTTATCCTTGGAGAGACTGGGGTCGGAAAAGACGTTTTAGTCCGGCATTTATTTCAAAATAGTCCCCGAAGCAAGGGAGGACAGCTCATTAAGGTCAATTGCGGGGCGATTCCAAAGGATTTACTTGAGTCGGAGCTGTTTGGCTATGAGGCCGGGGCGTTTTCTGGTGCCGCTCGTTCCGGGAAAATGGGCATGTTCGAGTTGGCGGATAAAGGCATTCTTTTTCTCGATGAAATCGGGGAGCTCCCTCTTCATTTGCAGGTGAAGCTGCTAAGAGCCATTCAGGAAAAAGAAATTATTCGTGTGGGTGGCACAAAGGTGAAGAAGGTTGATATTCAGCTTATTGCTGCGACGAATAAGGACTTAAGAGCGATGGTTGAAAAGGGAGAATTTCGTGAGGATTTATTTTATCGACTAAATGTTGTGCCGATTACCATTCCACCCTTGCGAGAAAGACAGGATGATATCTTGCCGCTGATGTATCATTTCCTTGAAAAATATAACCGTAAATATAAGGTGACGAAGGAATATGATCGGGATTTGAAAAGTTTTTTCTATTATTACGATTGGCCGGGTAATGTGCGGGAGCTGTCGAATCTTGTGGAGCGCCTCATCTTGACCGTTCCCAATCAGCTCTTAACCACTGCTGATTTACCAGGAGAGTATAAGGAGAATCCGTTAATGAGCGGGTTTAGCCAAGAGGAAGAGCTTTCTCTTAAGGAAATGGTCGAACGGACAGAAAGGAACGTGTTAGAAAGGGCGATACGGGAATGTAATTCCACCTATGAGCTGGCAGCAAGGCTTAAGACAAGTCAGCCGACCATTGTTCGAAAGCTACAAAAATATCAATTAACGACGCTAAATCAAAAATGAATGACTCAATTCAATAATGAATCCTCTATAATAATCAAATAATTCGGAATATATAATTAAATTAATTCAATTTTGAATTAAGCTATAGGGTTGTACACCTGAATGTACAGCTTTATAGCTTTTTTTATAGCTTAGAATTTGGCATAGAAATTGCATTAACAAGTACAAAGGCCCGAAAAGGAGGTTGATTGATATTTTAGTTCAGCAAATATTTAATGCTATGACTATTGGTAGCGTTTACAGTCTGGTGGCTCTAGGACTGACCCTTGTATATGGGATTCTACATATTCCTAATTTTGCCCATGGAGCCTTATATATGGTTGGCGGCTATATGACACTCATCGTCATGCTTGAGACAGGCGTCCATTATCTTTTAGCGATTGTAGCTTCCATTTTTGTCGTCGGAATTCTCGCTATTCTCATGGAGCGCTTGGTTTTCCATCCGTTGCGCAATGCTCCACCAACCCACGATAAAATTGCTGCTATTGGTATGATGTTATTTTTGGAAGCCTTGGTTCAGCTTGTTTGGGGTGCCGAATACCGCCCGATGCCAACGCCGTTCGGTCAGGTTGTGGAATTCTTCGGCCTCACCGTGACCATGCAAAGGATTTTAATTATCGGGACGGCGATCGTCGTGATGATCCTTTTAAATCTATTCCTAAAGAAAACGATGATTGGTGCGACGATTATTGCGATGTCTCAAGATCGCGAAGGAGCCTTCCTAGTGGGGATCAACGCAAACAAGGTGGCGATGCTGACATTCTTTATTTCTGGAGGGCTGGCAGCCATCGCAGCTTCGATTGCTTCACCAATCAATCTCGTTTTTCCTGGGATGGGTCATCTCGTGATTCTGAAGGCGTTCGTGATTATAATCATTGGCGGCATGGGAAGCATTCCTGGGGCGATTATCGGCGGCTATATTTTAGGCTTTTCTGAGAGCCTTAGCGCAACCTTTATCTCGAATGACTATAAGGATTTGATTGCCTTCCTATTATTAGTGGTCATTTTGACGGTTCGTCCGAAAGGCTTGTTCGCAAAGGGGGTCCATTAATGGAGAAGGTAGTAACGAATCGAAATCTGTCAATCCTTCTGTTGGCGATTGCGATCCTGTTTCCCCTGTTTACTGACAATCAATATGTTCTTCATATTTTCTCACTCACATTTATTTGGACGATTGCTGTTCATGGCTTGAATTTGATCGGCGGCTTTACTGGCCAGCTTTCCCTCGCCCATGCAGGTTTTTTTGGAATTGGTGCATACTCTGTCGGGCTATTGACGGTGAAAATGGGATTGAATTTTTGGCTCGCCCTTGTTTTAGGACTGATCATCACAACCGCCATCGGTTTTGTCATCGGTCTTGTTGCACTGAGGACGAAGGAGCATTTTTTTGCGATTTACACACTCTGTGTCGGCTACATCATTTATCTCCTTTTGTACAAATGGGAGGAGTTGACTGAAGGAGTCAGGGGCTTAATTGGCATCCCTGTACCCGCACCAATTGGACCCATCACCTTTGATACACCGAGAAATCAATATTATTTGTTGTTATTCTTCCTTGTCCTCGTTATTTTCTTGATGCATCGCATCATGAATTCGATCATCGGCCGCACGTACATAGCGATTCGTAATAGTGAGGAGCTGGCCGAAACAATCGGGATTGCAACAATGAAGCAAAAAATGGTTTCCTTCGTGCTATCCACCTTTTTCGCTGGCTTAAGCGGGGGACTATATGCTGCTTTTGTGCGTTTTATTGGCCCTGATATTTCTTATATTAGCGTGACCTTTGATATGCTGATGTATTTGATCGTAGGGGGAATGGGGACTTTATCAGGACCCTTAATTGGAACGCTACTCATTGTCTGGCTTTCCCAATATCTACAATTTCTGCAAAATTACCGCATGCTCATCTTTGGACCTTTGCTCACCCTATTAATTATTTTCTATCCTCGGGGAATAGCCGGTGGGTATCAGATGTGGCGAGCAAAGAGATTAATAAAAAAATCGCAGCAGCTAATGTAGCCAGCGAATCAAGTCTCAATGAAGGAGGAGAAATAATGCTCGTACAAACAAAGGGATTGACAAAATCCTTCGGTGGACTGACCGCTGTCAATCAGGTGGATGCCGAAATTGAAACAAACAAAATTACCGCGATTATCGGTCCGAATGGGGCGGGAAAATCCACTTTTTTCAATTTAATTAGTGGGCTCCATCCGCCAACCGAAGGCACCATTCATTTTAAAGGGACGGATATTACGAAATTGAGAACCTATGAAATTGCTCGGCTCGGAGTGGGAAGAACCTTTCAAACGACGCACCTATTTGAGCAGTCAACGGTTCTTGATAATGTCATCATTGGCCACCGTTTAAGAACGAAATCTGGATTATTTGACTCGATTTTTAAGACAGGGAGGTTGGAAAGGGAGGAGGCCGCATGTCGAGAAAAAGCCCATGAGGTTCTGGAATTTGTCGGCTTGTCTGAAATGTCTCATCGGCTTGTTTCAGATATATCACAGGAAGCAAAAAAGAGGACCGCTTTTGCCCTTGCTTTGGCGACGGATCCTGAGATTGTTTTTCTTGATGAGCCGGCAGCAGGAATTAACCCAGAGGAGACAGATGGACTTGCAGAATTAATGAAGAAAATGGTCGACAAAGGGATTACCGTTTGTCTAATCGAGCACAAAATGAAGATGGTGATGAGTATCGCGGACAAAATTATCGTCTTGAACCATGGCAAGAAGATCGCAGAGGGGACGCCAGATGATATCAAAAATAATGAGCTCGTCATTCAAGCCTATCTTGGAGGTGGTGACCATGCTCAAGCTAACTGATGTGTCCGTTCATTATGGAGCATTTCAAGCGCTGCATGAAATTAACATGGACGTCGGTGTTGGGGAATTGGTCGTCCTTCTGGGGGCTAATGGGGCAGGGAAGAGTACGATTTTTCGGACGATCAGTGGCTTGAGTAAGCCATCTGGGGGCAGCATCCAGTTTCTGAATGAGAATATAGGCGGTCTCTCACCAGATCGTCTCGTGGAGGCAGGAATTGTGCAATGTGCGGAAGGGAGGAAGCTATTTCCACAAATGTCTGTTTATGAAAATCTGTTGTTAGGGGGCTATGTCCGTAGGAAAAACAAGGACTCGCTCAAGAAGGCACTCGAGGAAATTTATCAATTGTTCCCGATCCTCAAGGAAAAAAGAAATGATCCTGCAGGCTCCTTAAGCGGTGGACAGCAGCAAATGCTTGCGATTGGAAGAGCGCTAATGTCAAAACCAAAGCTTGTCCTATTTGATGAGCCTTCCATTGGATTGGCGCCATTAATTGTCGAGCAGGTATTTGAGGTCATCCAAGAGATTCATAGAAATGGAACGACGGTTTTATTAGCGGAACAAAATGCTAACGCCGCCCTCAAAATCGCCGACCGAGGCTATGTCATCGAGAATGGGCGCATTGTTTTGGTAGGTACGAGCGGGGAGCTTTTTGCCAACGATGAAATTCGCAAGGCCTATATTGGTGCCTAAAGTTGAAGGAGGTGAGTCTATCGCATAGGAGTTGCCTGAAAGTCTGCTAAAAATTTAGCGAGGGGGAAAAGGGATGAAGTTAAAAGGGCTTGTGTTTTATGTCCTGATTTTGTTCGCGATGATCTTGACAGCATGTAGTGGTACAACTTCAAACGAGCCGCAAAATGAGGGAAATAAGAAAACTGAGGAAAACCAGGAACAGGCAAATGAGGAAAAAAATAAGGAAGCCAAAACGGTTAATATTGGCTTTAGCGGGCCATTAAGCGGGCCAGCCGCCTTTTATGGAGAGAATACCCTCTCCGGGCTTGAAATGGCTGTGGATGAAATTAATGATGCCGGAGGATTTGAGGTAAATGGAGATACCTATAAGATCAATTTAGTTTCGTTAGATGACAAATATTTACCGAATGAAACAGGAGCCAATGCGAAGAGACTTTTACAAGAAAACAAGACACCGATCGTTTTTGTCCCACATAGTGGCGGGATTTTTGCGACTCAAGTGTTTAATATGCAGGATAACTTTATCGTAGCGGCCTATTCAAGTGAGCCAGCGATCACTGCCCAAGGGAATAGCCTAACGGTGAGAATCCCACCTAAATATGACGGCTATATTGAACCTTTCACAGATTACCAAATGGAGCGCTTCGGTAAGAAGATCGCGTTTCTTCCAACAGCAACACAATACGGAAAGGATTGGGCTGAAACATTAGAGCCTGTTTGGAAGAAAAAAGGCGGAGAGATTGTCTATAACGGTTCCATTGATTTTAACAAGGATACGGACTTCTTCACGATTGTGACGAATGCATTGAAGGAAAAGCCTGATGTTCTCTTTGTCGGAGGTCCATCTGAGCCAACAGCATTAGTGATCAAGCAGGCCCGAGAGCTCGGCTTTAAGGGCGGATTTATCATTATGGACCAGGCGAAGCTAGATGAAATTGCAGCGGTGCTTGGAGGCACGGATATGCTTGAAGGCTCCTCAGGTACCTTGCCATTAGCTGTTTCGATTGAGCCTGAAAACCAAAAGTTCTTCGATGATTATAAGGCGGCCCATGGCAAGGATCCAGGCTCTGAGGCAGGCTATCATTACTTCTCGATGTATTTATTTGTAGAAGCAATGAAGGCTGCAGGTAGTGTGGATGATCCAAAGGCTATAATGGAGAATATTCAAGCTGGGTTAGACGCACTTTCAGAGGATAAGAAAATTTACAAGGTCAATGAAATCGAGGCTGATGGCGGGCTCGTTACACCACTGAGAATTGCTGTTGTAGAAGAAGGGAAAATCGTAGACATCACTGTTGATTAACAATTGTTAATATTTAAGCTTTGAGCATAGATCATGGTGTGCGGCCATCTTCTATGCTCTTCTTTCGAAATTAATTCATTTTTGAATGATCCGATACAAAATTGAATCTTAATTTGGATTTTCTTTGATTCAATTATGAATCAAGGAAAATCCAATGTTTCTAGTATTATAACGAAATTAGGTTGGCACAGTTCTTGCATTTTATTTATGAAAAGGGGGGAGATGATTGAATTTTCAATTGGATGAGGACATTCTCTTGCTTAAAGAGAATATTCGGGATTTTATCGAAAATGCAGTGGAGCCCAATGCGATGGAGATTGAAGAAAAGGATGAGATTCCTTTTTCAATTATTGAGGCTTCAAAGAAAATGGGCTTGTTTGGGCTAAGTATTCCTGAGGATTATGGTGGTCTTGGAATTGGCATGGTCGGGAAATGCGCTCTCTATGAGGAGATTGGGAGGACCCATAACGGGTATACCACTCTAGTTGGTGCACATACAGGGATTGGAACGGTCGGAATTGTGGAAATGGGAAATGAACGGCAGAAAAGAACATACCTTCCTGCCATGGCTTCTGGAGAGAAAATTGGGGCGTTTGCCCTAACTGAACCAGCGGCTGGCTCACAAGCCTCCAATCTAAAGACAACCGCTGTGAAAAAAGGAGATAAATATCTCCTCAATGGAACAAAGCATTATATCACTAATGCCCCTATTGCTGATGTTTTTACAGTAATGGCAGTGACAGATTCTACAAAAGGGGCGAAGGGGATTACCTCTTTTATTGTTGAGAAGGACTTTCCTGGCTTTAATGTCGGAAAGATTGAAAAGAAAATGGGGCTCAAGGGTTCCCATTCAGCAGAGTTAATTTTCGAAGACTGTGAGGTTCCAGTAGAAAATGTTCTTGGTACAGAGGGAGAAGGGTATGTGAATGCCCTTAAAATACTTGCAAACGGTAGAGCGGGGTTAGCCGCTCGAAATCTGGGCTCCTGTCAACAGCTTTTGGATATGTCGATAAAGTACGCATCTGAACGAATCCAATTTGACGTACCGATCATTGAGCATCAGGCAGTATCACACATGATCGCGGAGATGGCCTTAGAAATTGAAGCACTGCGTTCCTTTACGTACCGTGTCGCATGGATGGTTGATGAAAGGCAAAATGTGATAAAAGAGGCGGCCATGCTTAAGCTGTACGGGTCAGAGGTCTATAATCGGGTCGCTGACAAGGCTGTTCAAATACACGGAGGATTAGGATATATTTCTGACTACCCAGTGGAGCGTTACTACCGTGATGCGAGAATTACTCGGATCTATGAAGGAACATCGGAAATTCAGAAAAATATTATTGCTGCCCAGCTAAGGAAGGAGTTTAAAGCAAAAAGAGGGGAGTGAGAGGATGCGGGATGAAATTGTAATCGTAAGTGCCGTTCGGACGCCCATTGGTCGTTTCGGTGGCTCTCTAAAAAATCTCAACTCCGGAGACTTAGGTGCGATCGTGATCAAAGAGTCGATTAAACGGGCTGGATTAGCACCTGAGCAGATTAGCGAGGTCATTCTGGGAGAGGTCAGGCAAACGACGGAATCATCCAATGTGGCTCGGGTCGCTGCCTTGAGAGCAGGACTCCCGGAAACGACTCCTGCATTCACAGTGAATCGCCTTTGTGCTTCGGGGATGCAGGCGGTCACTTCAGGGATCCAACAAATTTGGAGCGGCCAAGGAGATATTATTGTTGCTGGTGGGACGGAAAATATGAGCCGGGCCCCGATCTATCTGAGAAACTCTCGATTTGGGGAGGGAAATCCCTATCTAGTAGACTCGCATTTGGAAAATGGGCAGCAACCGATCGAACAATATGGAGTCGGATTAGGGATGGGCATGACCGCAGAAAATGTCGCCGAAAAGTATCAGATTTCAAGAGAGGATCAGGATCAATTTGCCTATGAAAGTCAGCAAAAAGCTGCCAAGGCCATAAGGGAAGAGATTTTTCAGGAAGAAATCATTCCCGTAGAGGTAAAGGAAAGGAAGCAGAGCTTTCTTTTTGATAAGGATGAGCATCCAAGACCTGATACGACGATTGAAAAATTGGCAAAACTACGGCCTGCCTTTAAGGAAAATGGCGTCGTCACCGCTGGGAATGCCTGTGGACGCAATGACGGAGCTGCTGCTCTTGTGATGATGAGAAGAGAAAAGGCAAACTCCCTTGGGCTCAAGCCTTTAGCAAAGATTGTCGATTGGGCAACAGCTGCGGTTTCTCCAGAAATCATGGGAATTGGTCCGGTTCCTGCGATTGAAAGATTATTAAAAAGGACGAACAAAATTATTCAGGAAATCGGCTTAATTGAATTAAATGAAGCCTTCGCAGCTCAAGCCTTGGCGGTCATACGGGAAGCAAATTTGAACCCGGACAAAGTCAATGTCAATGGAGGGGCAATTGCACTTGGTCATCCAGTAGGCGCAACAGGCGCAAGGATCATCACGACCCTATTATATGAAATGAGAAGAAGAAACGAGCGACTTGGAATCGCCACCCTTTGTGTTGGAGGAGGACAAGGAATGGCTGTCATGCTAGAAGACTTGTCCTAATAAACTAGTAATATGATAACTTTTTTATCATCGTAAGTTCTCGCCATGACGATACAGCACAAAAATTGATGTACTTAATACGATTGAAGGAGTGAAATGTATGCATTTACGATTAACTGAGGAACAGAAGATGGTGCAGCAAACGATTCGCAAATTTGTTGAGAAGGAATTAATCCCTTTAGAGAATGAAGTGTTAAGAAATGAGCGGGAAGGAAGACCGAGCTTACCTGAAGAAACGTTAAGAGAACTTCAGCTGAAAGCGAAGGAAGCGGGCTTCTGGGGAATTAACACTCCTGCTGAATACGGGGGAGCCGACCTCGGACAAATGATGATGGCCATCGTTCTCATGGAAGTCTCGAAGACATTTGTTCCGTTTAGCTTCGGTGGAAGCGCTGACAATATTCTCTATTATGGCAACGAAGAACAGAAGAAAAAATATTTGATTCCAACGATTAATGGCGAAAGAAAATCATGCTTCGCCATGACCGAGCCATCAGCAGGCTCCGATACTAGGAATATTAAGATGACCGCTGTCAAGGATGGCAATGAATGGGTTCTAAATGGCGAAAAAACCTTTATCACAGGTGGGAATGAAGCGGATTTCGTTATGGTGATTGCCATTACGGATAAGGAAAAGCATCGAGCTACCGGACGAGAGGGAGTCACTTGCTTTATTGTCGATCGAGATATGGGCTGGAAATCGGAATACATTCATACAATGGGAGAATGGGGACCTGCTAGTCTCATCTTTGATAATGTGCGCGTCCCTGAAGAAAATATCCTAGGAGAAATAGATAAGGGCTATCAGCTCGGATTAGAGTGGATCGGATTTGCAAGATGGGTCGTTGGGGCACGTGCCGTTGGGGCAGCGGAAAGATTATTGCAAATGGCCATTGACTATTCAAAGGAAAGGGTCACATTTGGAAAGCCTATCTCTGAACGGCAAGCGATTCAGTGGCAAATTGCGGATTCAGCAGTGGAAATTGAAGCAGCTAGGTGGCTGGTATTGAATGCTGCCTTTACATTGGATCATGGTGAGGATAATCGTCATTTAGGCTCGATGGCGAAGCTGTACGGCTCAAATATGGGCAACCGTGTCGTCGATCGCGTGCTGCAAATTCATGGTGGAATGGGCTACACGAGAGAATTACCGATTGAACGCTGGTACCGTGAAGCAAGATTATGGCGAATCTACGATGGTACCGATGAGATTCAACGTATGATTATTGCGAGAAATCTGCTTAAGGGACATGTTAAATTAGGACAATTCATATAGAATCCATTATAATAATAGTTGTAAAATTAAGAATTTACACTATATTAACTTCATATTTGAGGAGGTATCATGATAATGACAGGTAGATTTTCAGGTAGAGTAGCATTTGTAACTGGAGGAAGTCGGGGGATTGGGCGTGCCATTGTTGAGCGCTTTGCAGAAGAAGGGGCGAAGGTCGCAATCGTAGATGTGAATGAAGAAGCACTCACTGAAACAACGAATGAATTAAGAGAAAAAGGGTACGAGGTATTTTCAAAGATTGCTAGCGTGACGGATGAGAACGAAATTGAGGGGGCAGTGAACGAAGCATACGAAATGCTTGGCTCACTCGATATTCTTGTCAATAATGCAGGAGTCATACGTGATAACCTCCTATTCAAAATGACCGATTCTGATTGGGACACTGTGATGGATGTCCATTTGAAAGGTTCCTTTTATGCGGCTAGAGCGGCGCAGAAATATATGGTGCAAAACAAGTATGGCCGGATCATCAATATTTCCTCCACTTCTGCTCTAGGAAATCGAGGACAAGCAAACTACGCTACCGCTAAAGCAGGCCTGCAAGGTTTTACGAAGACGTTAGCCATTGAACTTGGACGGTATGGTATTACAACGAATTCAGTTGCACCTGGCTTCATTGAAACGGAAATGACAAAAGCAACGGCTGAAAGAATTGGCATCTCCTTCGAGGATCTAATTCATGCTAGTGTTTCACAAATTCCTGTAGGCCGTAGCGGGAAGCCAGAGGATATCGCAAATGCCGTTGCCTTCTTTGCAGATGAGAATTCCTCATTTGTCAATGGACAGGTCATTTATGTTGCAGGAGGTCCAAAAAATTAGTGTGAGGTGAAGGGAATGTTTACTGAATTTATTGGAAAGAGGTCGAATAAGGTTCGCAATACCGTCGAGCGTGGGGCAGTCAAAAAGTTTGCTGAGGCGATCGGTGATCTTCATCCGATTTTCGTCGACGAGGAATACGGAAAGAAGTCGCGTTATCAAAACAATATTGCACCACCTACCTTTCCGCGGGTATTTGACTATGGTGTAATTGAAGGCCTAAAGCTTCCAGCGAAAGGACTTATCCATGGGGAGCAAAATTATCATTACGAAAGACCGCTTATTGTTGGGGAAGAAATTCAATGCTACTCCGAAGTGAAAAGCTATTTTGAAAAAACGGGAAGCACTGGTAATATGGCATTTCTTTCAATTAAGCAATATGGGGAGGATTTGGAAGGGCATCTCATTTTCAGCTCTGAGCAAGTCATCATCATAATGGAAGCAGTTAGAAAGGGGATGAAGCAATGAGCTCATTAGCCGAACTAAGGGCCGGAGAGACACTCAATGATATCGTACTTTCTCCTGTATCAAGACTAGATTTAATCAAATATGCTGGTGCATCCGGGGACTACAATCCCATTCACACGATTGATGATGAGGCAAAGAAGGCTGGACTTCCAGGAATCATTGCTCACGGAATGTGGACAATGGGGAACTTGGCGAAGCTATTTACGCCCTATCATGAAGAAGGATTTCTGCAGGATTATTCCATCCGCTTTAAAGGCATGGTTTTTCTAAACGATGTAATTACGTTAAGAGCGGAGCTTGTGGAGAAAAATGACAAGAAGTTGAAATTCAATGTGGCTGCCCTTAACCAAGATGGCAGAGAGGTTTTGGTCGGTACCGCTGTATTTGCACAATACTAAGATAGTCTACAGACATCTTCCTAATTTGGGAAGGTGTCTTTTATTTTGGAATAATATTCAAGTAAATCAGACATGATAACGTTACTAAGGAGAAGTAGGTTGGGGTATAAATGGTTAGAGGTTTTTCAGAAAAAAAACAAATAGGGTTGGCGCTTGTAGTGATCATGATATATCTATCCCCATTAATCATCCTGGGGGAGAATGCCCATATTCGCGTTCATGACAACTTGGATTCCAATCTTGCTTGGTATAAGGTTTTATCAAAAAGCGGGGAAATGTTTGGCTCACTTGATGCAACCATCCCGCAAATCATTAATGGCTTACCACGCAATGCATTTGGGACGGAGTTTAGTGGCATTGTTTGGCTTTATCATCTTTTTCCGACCATGGTTGCTTATACGTTAAGTCAGGCGATTACGAGGTTTGTAGCTTTTTTCGGGATGTATCACCTATTGAAAAAGCATTTCCTTCGAGAGCAGAAATGGACCTTTATAAATGTTGGGGTAGCGTTAGCCTTCTCCTTAACTCCCTTTTGGCCCTCCGGGATGCTAAGTACACTGGGAATGCCACTAGCCCTATGGGCATTCTTAAATATACGTAAAGGGGAGAAGTCCTGGAAAAATTACGCTGCCTTAACCCTGTTGCCACTATATTCAAGCTTTGTATTGGGATTTTTCTTTTTTTTAGTTGCGATGGGTCTATGGTGGTTGATTGATGTGATTCAAGGGAAAGGACTTAACCTCAGGTTCTTGTTCGCCATCGCCTTTATGACCACCGTTTTTCTTTTGGTTGAATATCGACTTGTCGGTTCATTTTTATTCTCGACCGAACCAAATAGCCGTGATGAATATTTCCACGCTCGATTACCATTATGGAGGGCCGTTCGGCTCACCTTCAAGAATTTTATACTAGGACATACTCATGTGATGACGGTTCATGGGTTGATCATACTTCCCGTCCTTTTCTTAGCTCTTTATGTAATTGCTAGAAAAAGTCTATGGAAGGAGGAAAGGGCATTTTGGATTTTACTCGTTATCAATTTCTCATTATCAACCTGGTATGCCTTTTGGTTTTATAAAGGGTGGCTTCCTTTAACAGAGCGATTTCATTTTCTAGACACCTTTAATTTTGCCCGCTTTCACTTTCTTCGGCCATTAGTGATTTACTTAGGCTTTGCCCTTGGATTAAAAATTATCGCCCAGTACGATTGGAGTCTTAAGCCTGCTGTACACCTGTTAATTGCAGCTCAGCTCCTTGTACTATTTTTGTTTAATGATGAGATCATTCATAAAAACAAGCCGACGGTCAAGCAGTTTTTTGCAGAGGAACTGTTCACTGATATTAAGAACTACATCGATGAGCCGTTAGACGAGTATCGAGTGGCTAGTATTGGGATTCATCCCGCCATCGCACAATACAATGGCTTTTACACCCTTGATACGTATAATAATTTTTACCCCCTTAGGTATAAACACCAATTTCGTACCATCATCGAAATAGAGCTTGAAAAAAATAAAACGATCAGGACGTATTTTGATGAATGGGGCGGGCGTTGCTATTTATTTACGGCTGAATTAGGCAAGCACTATATGTTTAAAAAGACATCTAAAAAGCGCTTGAAAAACCTCGAATTAAATACGGAGCCCTTTAAGGAAATGGGCGGGAAGTACATTTTTTCAAGTATTCCAATTGATAATGCGGAGGAAAACAAGCTTCGGTTGAACAAGATTTTTACGAACAAGAACGCAGCCTGGAACATCTATTTATATGAAGCACTTTGAGCATCTAGGAGGGAAACATGAAGAAGCCAGTACTCACAATCGTCGTCCCTTGCTATAACGAAGAGGATATCCTGCCATATACTTTTTCAGAATTGAAGAGTTTAATGGATGAGATGGTCAAAGAAGAAATCGTCGCAGCTGATAGCAGAATTCTCTTTGTTGATGACGGAAGCAAGGATCGAACCTGGAACTATATTTATAAGGAAATGCTAAAAAATGAATATATTAAGGGACTAAAGCTTTCCCGTAATGTTGGCCATCAAAATGCACTGCTTGCAGGTCTCTTCACAGTGAAGGTGAAATCGGATTGTATCGTGACGATCGATGCGGACTTGCAGGACGACATCAATGTGATAAAGGATTTTCTCGAGAGGTATAACGAAGGCTATGAAATTGTGTACGGGGTGAGAAAGAGTAGAAGCTCCGATACCTTTTTTAAGAGGACAACGGCTCAAGGATTCTATAAAATGATGAAATCTATGGGAGTGGAGCTTGTCTATAACCATGCTGATTTCCGTTTAATGAGCAGAAGGGCAGTCATGGAGCTCGAACGATTTGAGGAAATGAACCTATTTTTGCGAGGAATTGTTCCATTAATTGGATTTAAATCGACCAGCGTGTATTACGATCGGAAGGAAAGGCTGGCTGGTGTAACGAAATATCCCATTAGAAAAATGCTTTCCTTTGCTTTTGATGGGATTACTTCCTTTTCGATAAAGCCGATTCGGTTTGTGTTGTTTATCGGGTGTTTTTCTTTTTTTACAAGTCTGTTATTTGCACTTTATTTCTTCTTATTAAAATTTTTCGGCAATACCGAGCTTGGCTGGACGTCGATTATTACTTCGATTTGGTTGATTGGCGGACTTCAGCTGATTGCCGTGGGGCTCGTTGGTGAGTACATCGGGAAGATCTATAAGGAAGTGAAAAGGCGCCCGAAATATATTGTTGAGTTCGATGCTTATCATTCCCCATTGACCTTGCCAATAAAAGAGAGTGATAGTGAAGGCTATGCGAAGGATTACCGAAAAATTCTCAAGTCAAACTAATTCGTTTATGCGCTTCCTTCTCGTCGGGGTCCTGAACACCATGATTGGGCTTTCGGTTACGTTTATTGTCTTGCATGGGCTGGGGCAAGGCTATTGGATGTCAACATTCATTGGTAATTGTGTAGGTGCCATCTGCAGCTTTATCTTAAATCGCGCCTTTACCTTCAGGAGTGATGTCTCTTATATGGCTGGAGGGATTCGCTTCATTGCGGTCATCTTGCTTTGCTATTTTATAGCCTACTCACTTAGTCCTATGCTTGCTCGGTCCATTCCATCCCTAGAACTTCTTTCTAAAAAAGATTTTTCCGTTTTAATGGGTGCAGTTCTATATACGGTCTTCAATTATTTAGGACAAAGGTACATTGTTTTTGGCCGCAATGCTCAACCCTCCTAGCCCTCCTTGTAGAGTGTTATTGAAATATTAGGAAAAATATGAAATAATAAACAAGGGTATGACTACATAGATACAGGGGGAAGAGAGATGGGTGTAAGAGCAGAGCTAGATGAACTCATTAGCAAAATCAATGCGAATCCAGAGCATATTAAGGATGAAAAGGATCGAGTTTTTCAAATTAACCTAGAGGAAAGCGGGATCTTACAAATTGTTCTTGCAGCAGGACAGATTTCTGTTGCGGATGGAACTCCGCATGAGCCACAGGTGACCTTAAAGACTTCGGATAAGAATTTTTCAAAGCTATTAAAGGATGACCTAAATACGACTATGGCATTTATGACAGGCGGGTTAAGAGTAGACGGGAATCTCGGATTAGCTTTGAAACTTCAAGAAATCGTGAAGAAATATCAATAGGAATACAGACGGCACTCGGTTTTTAGAGTGCTTTTTTGTTTGTTCACTAATATGGGTTTTATGCTATGATAAATTTGTGCTAGCATCTGCTAGCAATGTGATAGCAAATTACTAGCAGGGTGATAGCATTATGCTAGCGCTTGATAGCAAATGTACAAGGAGTTGTTTTCATTGGCAAATCAGGATAAAAGTCAGTTGAATGTAAGAGTATCTGTAGAGACCATCAAGAAGCTGAATGAAATTGTGGAATTTTATCAGGAAAACACGAAGATCGGAAAAGTGCATAAAGGCGATGTATTAAGTGACATTATTGATAAATCTCACGAGGTGATGATGAAACAAAAATTGAACAAGAGACCTCATTTATAGTTGTTTTTTAATCTAAAGCTAAATGAGGTCAATTAAAAGCCAAACAGACTGCGAATTCTCATTTTTTTCTTGTGCTTGATTGGTTCGCTCGGTTTGAGGTGGGTCGGAGTACTTGGTGGTTCTTCGTGAATGGAGAGGTTTTTATCTATGAGCTGCTGAAGCTGCTGAATTTGGTTTCTTAGCTCTTCAATTTCCCGTCTATGCTGAAGAAGCTGATAGGTAACAACAGAATCCGCTTTGTCATCAAGAGCTCTTTCCATTCTTTTTATTCTCTCTAATAGCTGCAGATGGCCGATCGGTCTTTCTTGAACTTTGACGCTTCCTCTTCGGGTTTGTCGCTTGATTTGAATCTCTTGCACTGGCACCCCTTTTTGAATTTGCTCCTTAAATTCCTTCAGCATGGAAATATCCTCTTCCGTATAGATGAAATGGCCAAATTCATTGCGCTCCATTTCTAATCCCAAGTGCTTGACCCATCTTTGAATCGTACTAGAAGATACCCCTAATAGCTTTGAAACTGCGCCTGTATTCAATGCTCTCACTCCTTTAATGATTCAATTCGTGACGAAACGGGAAACTCCTACCCGTGTGACAAAACAAGTATTCATTCGGCAAAGAAAGTTATTTTTCTCTCCTAATCGTCGAAAAAAAGAAGGAAATATCGCGTTCAGGCACGAAAAAGTAAAATGGAAACATTCGTTCGGTTTTGTTGTTTGAAACATCACAGATTCGTGGGATAATGAAAGTAGGAATTATGAGGAGGTTAAGGATGAAGTCATTACTAGAAGCCTTGCACAATTGGTGTGTGAAATACCCCATTCAAGAGAAAATTGTGGTGGTTGACTCGTACTCCATTGGAGAACAAATCAATCAAGCCTATAACTTAATGGGTTATTCCTCCATCAATCTTAAATATAAAACGGTTTATGATTTAGCTGCTGAAGTGGTTGCTCTTACAGGGGGACCAACAAGTGTTCTAGATTCCATTGTCGCTGAACAAATGATCTATTCCCTTCTAGTAGAAATAAAGGAGACAGGGAGCCTTCACTATTTTTCAGGAATGGAAATTACGCCGTCCTTCAGCAAATCCATCTATCGGGCGATTCAAGAGCTTCGTATGGCAGGCTACACAAAGGACGATTTCCCTTTGAAGGCCTTCTTAAGTAAAGAAAAAGCAAAAGATATCTCTATCATTCTTGAAAAATACGAAGCCATGCTGGAATCAAAAGAGTTAACGGATGAAGCAGGGATGCTTCGGACCGCCATCCAACATGCTAAAGCTTCTGAACATCAGATCTTTTTCCTTCAATCCGATTTGAGATTGAGTTATTTGGAGGAAGAGTTCTTAAGATTGATATTGCCGGAAAATAGCCATAAGCTGCCCGTGGATCAGGTTCGGGGCATTCAAATTCCAGAGCGGACAAGCCTATCCGCAATTTCTTGGGGTGACGCTTCACCTCTAAGCTATATTTATGATTTGGAGCATGCAAATGAAGAACCGAATCTTTCCTTCTTTTCGGCAAAAACGGAAGAGCTTGAATTGAAGGAAGTGTTTGAGAGAATCAAATCAGCGGGAACGAGGCTTGATGATTATGTACTCTTTTACACCAATCCAGACCGATATGTGACCCTCATCTATCATCTGGCACAGAGCGTAAATATTCAAGTAACCTTTGGCGAAGGATTACCGATTTCTTTTAGTCGTCCTGGCCGACTCGTAAGCGGAATCCTTAATTGGATTCAATCCAATTATAGTGTTCAGCCATTTCTCTACTTATTACAAGAAGGCTTACTTGAGCTCGGGGAAGAGGCACCTAGTCGGGCAAAAATAGCAGGATATTTACGAGATTTGCAGATTGGCTGGGGCAAGGAACGCTACCTCACGATCATAAAGGAAGAGATTGTGAACCTACAAGCAATGATCGATACCTTGGAGAATGGCGAACGAAAGGATTACTTGAACAAACAGCTCCATGATCTGAACTGGTTGTCAAAATGGTTTGCTGGCGTCTTCAAACGCTTGCCAAACGATGAGAGTACGTTGAATTATCAAGAGACCTTAGAGGGAATTCATACTCTGTTAAAAAACTATGGCTCAACAAATGGTAGTCTTCATGAAATTGGAAAAACAGCCCTTTTGGAAACGATGGAGAAGATCATTCCTTTTGCCAATGAGACGAGTTCACGTTTTGAAGTGTTTGAGAAGATTAAGGATCTGCTTCTTTCCATTCGGATTCTCCAGTCAAAGCCCATGCCGGGTCACCTCCATGTAGCGTCCTACAAATCGGGGGTTTATCACGCTCGTCCGAATGTGTTTGTCGTCGGTCTGGATAACCGTAGCTTCCCAGGAAGAGCGAGTGAGGATCCACTATTATTAGATACAGAAAGAAGAGAACTGGGCAGGAAAATCCCGATTTTACAAAATTCTGGACGAGAAATTCTTTATTTAATGCTGCAGGTTTTAGCACATACAAGAGGTTCTGTGACGGTTAGCTACTGTAGCTTTGACATTCTCGATAATCGTGCGGTGAGCCCTGCCCATTTATTTCTGCAATGCTACCGATATGCAACAGGGAATAAGGAAGCAGATTTCAAGACGTTACGTACCCTTCCATCGGCTTTAACTCGAGATGAAATTCTAGAAACGAAGGATTATTGGAACCAAAAGCTTTTCGTTGAAGCTTTTAGTGTCATCGATGGCTCATTGCTAAAAGCCCTTCCTAATTTGAAGGTTGGGTTAGAGGCTGAAGCCTATCGAGCAGGAGCGGATTTCACCGAATTTGACGGTCTGGTAGAGATGGAGGAAGGGGAATTGGACCCTCGGGTGAATAAGGATGCCCTTGTCTCTGCCGCGAAGCTTGAGATGATCGCCAAATGTCCTTATTCGTATTTCCTTCAGGATGTTCTCAGGGTCCGTCCAATTGAATCAGTCGAGTATGACTCTTATAAATGGTTGGATGCAGCGACAAGGGGAAGCTTGTTGCATAGTATTTTTGAGAATTTTTATAAGGAAATTCAAGGAGAAAAGCCGTCTCTTGAGCAGCATGAGGAAAAAATCTACAGGATGGCGAATGAGCTGATTCAAAAGCAAAGAGAACTAATTCCTCCTCCAAGTGAGCGGATTTTTGATAAGGAGGTTAAGGATATCCTGGAATGTTGTCATATTTTCTTAAAAGAAGAAGAGCAGCATTCTGAATCGTACGAGCCATTATATTTCGAGTATACCTTTGGACTTGGGGAGCATAAGCCAGCTGTTGTCACCCTTCCCTCTGGAGCTACGATTCAGGTGGCCGGGAAAATTGACCGGGTTGATAAGTCTAGCACCGGTCATCTCCATATTCTCGACTATAAAACAGGAAGCACCTATGGCTATGAGAATCAAAAGGTTTTTAAAGGGGGCCGTCAGCTCCAGCATATGCTGTATGCTCTAGCTATCGAGCAGCATCTCGGTCTTGAAGCAGGCACTGTTCAGGAGAGTGCTTATTATTTTCCAACGGTGAAGGGACTCGCAAAAAGGGTTGTCCGCAAGCAGGACAAAATAGTACGGACGAATGGCGCCGATATCCTGGAACGATTAATCGATGTTCTTAAATCGGGGACGTTCACGATGACTGATGATGAAAATGACTGTAAGTTTTGCGATTTTAAAACGGTCTGTAGACGGGCCTTTTATGACAAGGATATTTTGGAAATGAAGCAAACGGACAAAAAGAGAGAAGAGCTTGGACGATTTAAGGGGGTTAGGGCCTATGACTAAGGTGATTGTGGACCAGACAGCACGTGACAAAATCAAGCATGATTTGCAAACGAATTTCCTTGTGGAAGCGGGGGCAGGCTCCGGGAAGACAACTAGCTTGGTCGATCGGATGGTCAACCTCATATATACAGGGACAAGTAAGATTGAACATATCGTCGCAATCACCTTTACAAGGAAAGCAGCCGATGAGCTAAAGGTCCGCTTTCAATCTGTACTCGAGACAACCTGGAAGAATGAAGCTGATGAGGAAATTAGAGCAAGACTATCAGAGGCTTTGCAAAATATAGAGCGCTGTTATTTGGGTACCGTTCATTCCTTTTGTGCACGGCTTCTTAGGGAACGGCCAATTGAAGCGAATCTTGATTTGGACTTTAAAGAGCTTGAGGAATCCGCTGATTTGGATTTACTTGAGGAAGCTTGGAGTTACTATTTGCAGAACTTGCAGGAAAATCAGCCCCATGAGCTTGAATCCATGGACGATCTCGGGATTCCTGTGGATGATCTTTTTCAAATTCTGCGGGAAATGAAGGAGTATCCTGATGTCGAATGGGTGACAGAGGAGATTGAAAAGCCTGATTTGAAAGCAGCCTTTCATTCCTTCATGATCCTTGTTCAGGAGGCAAAAAGGGTAATCCCTGATTCGGAGCCTGATAAGGGCTATGATAGCTTGCAAAAGGCTGTTGTGACGGCGATTCAGAAGGCAAGATTCATCAATCCAAAAAAGGAAAAGGATCTTATTTCTGTGTTTGCCCTCTTTGATAAAAAGCTCAAGCCTACACTAAATCGCTGGGAATCGAAAGAGGATGCGAAGTATTATGAGGAGAAAATCTCAACAAGCTTCGAAATGAATGTCAAGCCATTGATGGAGGCATGGAAGGAATATTGTCATCCATATGTGACTCGTTTTCTTTTAGGGGCGATCGAAGAGTATATGCGCTTGAAAAAAGAGCGATCCCTTTTAAACTTTCAGGATTTATTAATTGGGGCCGCTTCATTATTGAAATATAACCAAGAGGTAAGGGAATATTTTCAGGAGCGGTATCGATTCCTCTTAGTTGACGAATTTCAGGATACCGATCCAATTCAAGCGGAAATTATGTTCTATCTTACAGGGGAAAACACGAGCGAAACGGTGTGGACAAGCTGTCGTCCAAGAGCAGGATCCCTTTTTGTCGTTGGCGATCCGAAGCAGGCCATTTATCGTTTTCGTCGTGCTGATATTGACACCTATAACAGGGTAAAGGAATTAATCGAAGCGCATGGTGGAGAAGTTCTTCAATTGACGATGAACTTCCGCACACTTGATTCGATCACGAAGCAGCTGAATACAGTGTTCAGTCGTTATCTTCCTGAAGAGGAAACGGTTTATCAAGCAGCCTATCGTCCTCTACATTCCTATCATGAGGATCATGGTGAGGGCTTAACAGGTGTGAAACAATTGGTTGTCCCTGCGGATTTTTCCAAAAAAGAAGAGATTATCTTAGAGGATGCGAACAATATCGCAGGCTGCATAAAGGAGCAAATCAACCGCGGCTCTAAAGCAAAGGACTTCATGGTCTTAACGAGATACAATGATGGGATTGCAACGTATGCGGAAGCGATTGAGGCATTAGGGATTCCTGTAAGCATTAGTGGGGAGATTGTGATCGGAAAAATGCAAGAATTTCAGGAGCTGAGCATTCTTCTCAAGGCTTTCATCGATCCGACAGACAAGGTTGCCTTTGTTGCTGCTTTACGCGGGGTGTTCTTCGGAATCAGTGACAATGAATTGTACCAATGGAAAAAGGAAAATGGCTACTTTTCGATGTATGCTGAGATTCCACAATCCCTCCCAGCTGAAGTGAAGGGAAAATGGGAGCAGTCGCTTGCCAAAATGCGAGCCTATCATAGGTGGATTCGGGACCTTACACCAACGGTAGCGATTGAAAAAATCATGGAGGATGTCGGCTTTTACCCATTATTATTAAAAAATCAAAGAGGTAAGCGCACTTTTAAGAGTTTGCTACAGATGATCTCTTCTTTACGAGAGCAAGAAGCGAGAGGGAACAGCACCTTTAAAGAGGTGTATGATTTATTAACCGAAATGGTGTATGAGAAAACCGTTGTCCTCAATATTGAAGAGGACGCCGATGCGGTTCGGGTCATGAATGTCCATAAAGCAAAGGGACTAGAGGCTCCCGTAGTTTTCCTTGCTCACCCGGCTAAGCTTGTGCAGCCAGAGGCCTTCTTAAACAAGCATATAAAAAGGGAAGACAGTGAATCGAAGGGGTACTTTGCCTATACGGTGCGGAATGGTTTTCAGGATAAGGAGGTAGCGATACCGACTGGCTGGTCCGAGGTCAAGGCGGAGGAGCTTCGCTATTTGTCAGAGGAGGAAATTAGGATTATCTATGTTGCAGCTACACGTGCTGAAAAAGCATTGATCCTAAGCTCAAGCGCAAAGAACAATAATAAAAACCCTTGGAGTATCCTTTTTGAAATAGGCGAGATCGAGGAATTGGAAACGGTGGAGGTAGAGCAGGCAAGTGTTACAGAACCTGTTCTTATTACCCTTGATGATTATCGTGGGAAAACTGAAAATGCCCTCACATGGCTTGATGCGGCACAGAAGAAATCATTCGACTACTGGAGTCCAACGAAGGACAAGGACTACTCATCTATCATAACGATCGAGCGAGATGAGGGTGGTGGCTTGACCTGGGGAACGGTCGTTCATGAGATTCTTGAAAAAGTGGTCAAAGGACATGACGTGACTCATTTTATTCAAGCAACCTTAGCCAAGCATGATTATTCCTCAGAAAAGGAAGAAGAAGTCATTGAAATCATTCGCAGGCTCCAGCAAACGGACATATGGGATGCGGTGATGAAGTCTGATCAGGTATTCACCGAGGTTCCGTTTTCCCTTAGAATTACGAAAGATGACCCCCTTTATGGTTTACTCGGACAGGTTGAATCAGAGACCGTGCTTGTAAAAGGGATCATTGATTTGGTCTATCAGACGGAAGCGGGTTGGGTGATAGTTGATTATAAGACAGACCGTCCGGCGAACGCGGAGGATTTCGACAAGCTGGAGGAATTTTACCGAAGTCAAATCCATTTTTACAAGGAAGTGTGGGAAGCGCTTACGAAAGGGAAGGTTGTCGAAGAAAGGTTGTTCTTTGTTTATAGGTAATTGATCGGAGGAGTGCGATAGATCCTCCTTCTTAAATTTAGCTATTAAAAATATTTCGACATTCGAAAAAAACGATATCCAATTTGGATAAAAAGAGGTAAAATAGGGTTTAAATTATTTTTATGTAGAAGGAGAAAGACGTTGACAGCAAAAGTAAACAGCTTCCAAGATCAATCTTTGTTTAGTATTACCTGGCCTCTTTTTATAGAAATCACCCTCCATATGAGTATGGGGATTTTTGCGACGTTAATTTTGAGCGGATATTCCGATAATGCTGTGGCTGGTGTTGGGGTTGCCAATCAAATTATTAATATATTTATCTTGGTTTTTAACGTGACTGCCATCGGGGCGACTATTTTAATCGGTCAAAACTTAGGTGCTAATCAATTATCAAAGGCACGGCGACTTGCCAAATCTGCTTTCGGAGTTAACTTTTGGGTAGGAATTGCCATGTCCCTCGTTGTATTTGCGTTTGGCGGCGTGTTTTTAAAGGTTTATGGACTTAGTGGTGAAGTATATGTCTATGCGCATACTTTTCTGACGATTACGGGTCTTTCGCTTTTCCTTGAAGCCATTTCTTTGGCTTTAAGTGCCGTGCTGCGAAGCTATGGGCATACAAAGGAAACGATGGTTGTAACAGTGATTATGAATGTCATCGGTGTCATCGGTTACTTGATTGCCATCAAAGGATTATTTGGATTTCCGATTACAGGTGTGACAGGGGTTTCTTATGCGATTATCGTCGCCCGTGTCTTCATCATTGTCGCCCTTTTCTACTTTGTTTATAAAAGACTTGCCTTAAAGTTTCATATTAAAGACATCTTCGTCATTGATAAAGCAGATGTAAAGGGCCTCTTATCTATTGGGGTTCCATCCGCAGGGGAAAATCTTTCCTACCAATTATCACAGGTCATGATCACAAGCTTTGTTGCTATCATCGGAAATGAAGCGTTAGCAGCTCGGGTCTATATTCTTAATATCTCTATGGTTTGTTTCCTATTTACGATGGCAATTGCTCAAGGTACACAGCTTCTAGTTGCCCGCTATATTGGTGCGAAACAATTTGAAAGAGCGCTGAAACGAGGTCTTAAGACGCTGAAGATATCGATGGTCGTATCAGGCGTTGTTTCTCTCGCTTTTGCATTAATCGGGGAGCCAGTCCTAAGGATTTTTACGGACGATCCAAAAATCATCGCGATCGCTCTCCCTGTCTTATGGGCGATAGTGTTTATCGAGCCCGGACGCGCGATGAACATTGTCCTTATGGGTTCATTAAAGTCCGTTGGCGATGTGCGATTCCCTGTCGTGATTGGGATTATCTGCATGTGGGGAGTAGCCGTACTGTTCAGCTATCTATTCGGTATTTCATTAGGCTTAGGCCTCTTAGGGGTTTGGTTAGCTCAAGGGATTGATGAGTGGGTGCGCGGACTGTTTGCGATGAGACGCTGGATTTCTCAGCCATGGCTAAGGAAGAAAAAGGTTGTCGAACCAGTCAGTATGTAATAAATTGATGGGAGTGGTCGCATGTCGGATTCATGCGACTATTTTTTTAGAGTTTCTCGGGAATGGGGCCTATTAATAAAGTAATTCAGGTCGTAAACAGATTGAATCTATCGTCATAGGTGTTCAAAGGCGAAAAGTTTGCTCCCAAAAAGGGGGAACATGTCGTCAAAAGGATGCACCGGAAACCCACATACATCAAAATCATAATAACCTCTTCAAATAGGAAAGAATAAGAAAAAGATCCATTAAAGGAGAATGCTTGTGTCACATTTAGAAATGCTCTATCCAGCGGCAATTGAACACACAAAAGAGAAGGTATGGGAGGATTTGTATCGCTATTTAGGGGACAAGGAAATATGCCCTAGCTTCGACCAGTATTTACAAGACCGAACCATGTATCTCGAGCAAATTTGGATCAATGTTTGGTTGAATCTTGTTTCAAATAAAGTTCCTCGCAGCGAGAAGAAGGAATTCCTGTCATCTAAAGGCTATGAGGTGGAAGGGGTTGACCGGAAGCTAATCAATCATTCCTTTCGCCAGGAAATAAGAGATTATCAAACTTTTGATGTTTTGGAATGGGTGCAGGAAAGGCTAGCGAATCGGTCACAAGAATGGGAAGAGCTCTATCAAAATGCACGGAAACAATTTTTAGAAGCCCAGGAGAGGGAGCGCCTTGCGGAAAAAAGAACAAGCATCCTCCAAAGGCTAGAGGTTGTCCTTGATGAAATTCTTACCGATGAGTACGAGCTGTTTTATATTCATATTCGCCATCTTGTTGCCAAAAAGCTGGTGGAAATCTTCGCAGAAGAACCTAGATATGAAAAGCTTGACCCGTTCGCTCTGGAGACTCCTCTCAAGAAAACAGGGGATTTTCATGCGAAAGATTATACAACGTTGACGTCCTTTTACGAGGAATTAACAGGGGGACTTGAGAAGACGCGACATAAGGGCCGAATCCTTTATTACTATGAGGATTATGGCTCTATATTTGAGTCCTGTATCCTGGAAAATGTAAAAGCAACAGTCCCTCAGTTGATACAAGAACTTGTCGTTGAAGAGATGGGTCATGGATTTGAAAACTTGCTAGGAACGGAACTGGACATAGACTTTATCGAAGAGTTCCTTGAGGACGAGCTCTATGAAATAGCTTTTGACTTTGTAGAGCTTTTTCAAGAGGAATATGTTGAGGACTTGCTTAAATTAGCGGAGGTCCCATTTGATGTTGAAGTCCATCAAGACATGTTGAACGCTGATTTAGCTAGGCGGGAGCAGCGGAAAGAAGCAGAGTTAGCGGAGGTCCAAAGAAAAAAGGAGGAAGAAGCGCGCAGAATCGAATATATCTTCGGTCAAGAGTACCAGCCGGGAAACCTGCGGGACATTCGCTATATTCTTCATGTTGGTGAAACGAATACTGGCAAAACCCATCATGCTTTAGAACAATTAAAAAAGTCGGAAAGTGGGTTATATTTGGCTCCGCTACGACTTCTAGCTCTTGAGGTTTACGATAAATTAAATGCGGACGGTGTGCCTTGTACCCTGAAAACTGGTGAGGAAGAGAAGGTTGTCCCTGATGCAAAGCACTTCTCCTGCACCGTCGAAATGTTTCATGAAAAGGATTATTTTGATGTGGTCGTCATCGATGAAGCACAGATGATTGCCGATCGGGATCGTGGCTTCTCCTGGTATAAAGCGATCACAAAGGCCAATGCCAGAGAGGTACATATTGTTGGAAGCCGCAATCTTAAATCCATGATTGTGGAGCTTTTAGGTGATGCTCATATAGAGGTAAAGGAGTATACCCGTGACATCCCATTGCAGGTCGAGAGGAAGCTATTTACCCTTCAACAAACAAAAAAGGGGGATGCTCTTGTTTGTTTTTCCCGAAGAAGAGTGTTGGAAACTGCTTCTCGCTTGCAAAACGATGGCTTTTCGGTGAGCATGATCTACGGAAGTATGCCGCCTGAAACGAGAAAAAAAGAAATGCAACGGTTTATCGACGGGGAGACGAAGGTGATTGTTGCGACAGATGCGATTGGGATGGGCTTAAATTTGCCTATCCGAAGAATTGTTTTTCTAGAAACGGAGAAATTCGATGGGGTAAGAAGAAGACGGCTATCCTCCCAGGAAGTGAAGCAAATTGCAGGTCGTGCTGGACGAAAAGGGATTTACGATGTAGGAAAGGTTGCTTTTACCAATGATATTAAAATAATGAAGCAGCTTCTTCAACAGGAGGACGTACCTGTTCACACATTTGCGATTGCCCCAACGAATGCCGTGTTTGAGCGATTTCAAAAATATTATCGGGATCTTGGAACCTTTTTTGAGCTATGGAAAAAGTTCGAAAGCCCAAAAGGGACGAAGAAAGCCGCACTAGCGCAAGAGAGAGAGCTGTATGAGTTGATACGTGGAACAGAGATTGAGGCACGCCTCTCGATGATGGACCTGTACGGATTTTTACACCTCCCGTTCTCGACAAAGGATGATGGGCTCGTCTATCAATGGAGGGAGACGATGTTTGCGATCGTGCGGGGTGAGGAGCTTCCCGAGCCCGTGATAAAGAAAAGAAATCTAGATGAACAGGAATTATCCTATAAAGCCATTGGGTTGCATTTACTGTTTTTATACCGCTTAGAGAAGAGAATCGAGGCTACTTATTGGGAAAGGGTACGGGAGGAATTAAGTGATGCCGTCCACAAATCCTTAAAGACCGAAGTTAAGAAAATGACGAAAAAGTGTAGAAGATGTGGTCGTGTTCTGTCTTGGGAGCACCCATTTCAAATTTGTGATCCTTGCCATTTTTCAAGATACGAATTTTGACAAAAAAACAATTGCCAACCGATATTCTTTATGAAAATAATAGATTAAATTATTAAGGAGCCTGTATGATGAGAAAGAATAGAAAAATCTTGTCAGTAATATTCACCACTGCATTATTGTTGGTTGCATGTAACCACGCATCGGATGGGTTAAGCGCTAAATCGAACAAGGAGACCGCCAATCCAAAGGTGGATGAAGACTTAGGAAAAAATCAATCGGAAAGCAGCCCTAAAGACACCGAAGCAAATGATCAGGAGGAATCAACTAATAATCAAACATCTTCAAATTCAAACAATGGTGATTCAGCGACAATAAGCCAAAAGGACGAATACCTTCAGAAGCTTAATGAAATGGAAGAAGAAGATAGAAACGCTGAGGCTAAAACAACCATGGTAGAGATGGAGAAGCAAGAAGCCGAGAGATTTAAAAAATGGGATGATGAATTAAACAAAATTTATGGAATCTTGAAGGAACAGCTTAGTCCAGACAAAATGGATAACTTAAGAGAAGAACAACGAAATTGGATCAAACATCGAGATGAAGAGGCGAAAGAATCGTCACTAAAATATAAGGGTGGTTCGACGGAATCTCTTGAATATGTGGCTACGCAAGCAAGTCTTACAAGGGAAAGATGCTATGAATTAGTTGCCCATTACATGAAGTGATTTTTCAACACTGGCGAGTATTCCATTCTCCTTTGACTAATGAATAATTGTTGAAACTTATTTGATCCAGAATCGTATGAAATTTAAGACTATTTTACTTGGAGGAAATGAGTATGGGTTATAAGAATCATGAGTCCAGGCATATCTTTTTGGCAATCGGAGTATTAATTGGCTTGTTATCACCACTTTTTTTAGCTTTTCTGCCTCAGTTAGTGGCAAATATTTTTCATTATAAAAATGGGGTTTGGAATGTATTTGCGCCAGGAGAAAATTTCATTGCGTTTGGCATCGGGTTTTTCTTTTTATTTGTCGCATCGATGGTTCTTTTCTTGATGGGGCTTAAAAGAAAGTCATTGGTTATCAGCTGTATGGTCCTTTTATTGAGTCTTAGCTCCTTTTATGTTGGTGCACAGTCTTACAAGATTCTTGCAGATGATTCAATCTCCTACAGACCGATTTTAACAGGCAAGGAACATACATATAATTGGGAAGATGTTGAGAAAATTGTCAGAATTGATTATGTGAACGAAGGCTACAATGAATACGAATTTTGCTTTACAGATGGAGAAAGTTTGAAACTGAAAAATAGCAATTATTTTAGACAAATTCGAAATAAATTTGACCGCAAAGTCAAAGAGCTGGATATTGCCATTGAAAGTGTTAAGATAGAGGAATAAGAGATTAATAGATACGGTTTTTATTGGTTCATCAACGCGAGATCCCGCTTTGTCATTGGAAGCGGGATTTTTTAGCCTATTTTTTGAACCTCTTTCATAAAATGGGATTAAGAATAAAAAAGGGGTGATGTCAGGTGGCAGTCCATGTTGTAAAGTCCGGAGAAAACCTATGGACCATCGCCCAATTGTATGGAGTTACGGTCGGAGCATTGCTACAGGTAAATGGTTTGCCGCAAGAAGGCTTGATTGTACCTGGTCTCGCTCTATATATCCCCAATGATCAATTGGTCAACCGTTATTACAAAATCAAGGCAGGGGAATCCCTTTGGGGGCTCTCACAACGTTTTCAAACAACCGTTGAAACCATCCTTACAGCAAATCCAGGGGTGGATCCCAACCGTTTATATATTGGACAAGAAATAACAATACCAACAGCAATAAAATTACCATTGGAGACACTTGGTTTCATTGTGCCATATAATCCGAATGCATTTATCGCAAACTTATCTACTTTTGCCAACCAACTTACCTATTTGGCGATTGTATCTTATTCCTTTACAGAAGAAGGCTATGCCTACAATATCCTCGAGGACAGGGAAATTATTCTTCAAAGTAAATTAAGGGGAATTCAACCGCTACTAATGATTCGAAACTTTCGCAATGAAGATTTTGATCGTCAGCTTGTAGGCCGGGTCCTTAATAATCCAACCTATCGGCAAAATCTAATCTCGAGTCTCGTGAATCTTGCTCTAACAAGAGGGTATTCAGGTGTGAGCATTGATTTCGAGTTTATTCCACCTCCGCAAAGAAATGATTTTATCACTTTTCTTACCGACTTAAAATCAGCATTAGGAAGCCTTCTTCTCCATGTCAATGTTCATGCAAAAACAATGGATATTCCAACAAACCCGATTATTGGAGCCTATGATTATCGGCGCATTGGCAACGTGGCTGATATTGTGGCCGTCATGACGATTGACTATGGCTATCCTACTGGTCCGCCGGATCCGATTTCGCCCGCCTGGTGGGTGGCAGAGGTTATTCGTTACTCGATTACTCAAATCAATCCCGCTAAACTGCAAATTGCCCTCCCATTATACGGATATGAAAAAACAGTCCCGTCGAATCATACCAAGGCATTATCCGTTTTAGCCGCTCAAAATCTTGCCTTAACCACTCAAACACCGATTCAATTTGATCTTGCTGCCAAATCACCTTGGTTTCAATATCAGGCGAATGAGCAGATGCAGGTGGTCTGGTTTGAGGACATAAGAAGCTATATGGAGAAATATCGACTCATCGATCTCTATCAATTAAGGGGAGCAACCTATTGGCAGCTAAGTTTGCCTGCCCCACAAAATTGGAGCTTTATGGAGAGGAATATTGCTGTGAAAAAATATTAACGGAAGTAGAGGACAGCTCTTGGAATGAAAAGCAGCTGTCCTTTTGAATTTACCGAAAGGACCCGAAAAATTTCGAGGATTTTAAAAGGATATTACATACTTCTGTAGAAAGTACAAAGAGGAATTGATCGAATTTTGTAAAAATACGACAACAGGGAGGATACGATGCGATATTCAATTAATCTGTCAACCATTTTTACGGAAGTACCTTTTTTGGAACGGTTTCAGAAGGCGAGGGAGGCGGGCTTCAAATACGTAGAATGCCAATTTCCTTATGATTATCCACCTGAACAGATCCAAGAAGTGCTTGCGGAGAATCACTTGTCATTAGAGCTCATCAATCTACCTCCTGGTGATTGGAGCGGTGGGGATAGAGGGCTTGCGGTAGATCCTAGACGGGTAAATGAATTCAAAGCCTCTGTGGAAAAAGGGCTTACCTATGGAGTAGCACTAAAGGTAAAGAAAATTCATTGTATGGCCGGGATTCTACCAGAAGGGATGGAACAAAAAACAGTAAGAGAAACCTACATAGAGAATTTGACTTACGCAGCGGAAAAGCTGGACGAGCATGGCATTACCCTGTTGATTGAACCGATCAACACCTTCGATATGCCAGGTTATTTTTTATCAAATCTACATGAGGCTGCTAAGATTATCGCCGAAATCGGACGTCCGAATGTTAAATTACAGTATGATTTCTATCATATACAGAGAATCCATGGGAATCTCATCGCGAATTTTAAAAAATATTCCCATTCCATAGGTCATATCCAAATTGCCGATGTCCCAGGACGGCATCAGCCGGGAACGGGAGAAATTCATTATGAAAATATCTTCCGGTCACTTCAAGATGATGGTTTCAAGGGTCTAATTGGGCTTGAGTACACACCGAAGGGTTCCAGTGAGGATAGTTTTACATGGATGAGGAGGGATTGCTAACATGAAAATTGGATTTATCGGCTTAGGGGTAATGGGTTCGAGAATGGTCAAACGGTTTCTTGCAGCAGGATATGAGGTAATGGTCTATAACCGGACCTCTGGGAAAGCGGAGCCCCTTATCAAATTAGGGGCAAAGAGGGCCGAGGATCTGCCTGCTCTTGCGGCAAGTTCTGATGTGATTTGCAGCTGTCTTTCCATGCCAGAGGATTCTATCCACGTGTTCCTTGAAGGCGTTCTTCCATATGCGAAAAAAGGGGCCATTTGCCTTGATTTTTCCACTGTTGGTGCTGATACGAGCCAGCAGATTTCGCAGACTGCGGCTGAAAAAGGCATCATCTTCCTTGATGCACCGGTTAGCGGTGGGCCTGAAGGGGTCGAGCAAGGCACTTTAACTATTATGGTTGGAGGAGACGAAGCAGCCTTTAGAAAAGTGGAGCCTCTGCTTCAAACAATCGGAAAAACCATCGAGTATCTTGGCGGCTCTGGCTCAGGAAGTATCGCCAAGCTTATTAATCAATATTTAGTTGCGGTCCACTCGCTCGCAGCCTCTGAGGCAATGGTGGCAGGTGCTGCTTATGGTTTGAATTCTGAACAGCTATACCATCTTTTGAAGGTAAGCTATGGTCAAAGTCGGATGCTCGAACGCCATATGGAGCAATATGTTCTTGATCGACAGTTTGAACCAGGTGGTGCGGTGAAATATGTCCATAAGGACGTTCGTTTAGCCAATCAGCTATTTTCCCAGGCTGGAATGACAGAAACGTTAGGCCAGCAGGCGGAACAATCCTTTGCTT
Organism: Anoxybacillus andreesenii; assembly: GCF_030813005.1. Classification (NCBI taxonomy): domain Bacteria; kingdom Bacillati; phylum Bacillota; class Bacilli; order Caryophanales; family Anoxybacillaceae; genus Anoxybacillus; species Anoxybacillus andreesenii. The sequence continues at coordinate 141,160 of NZ_JAUSTU010000003.1, read as the reverse complement.
TTGCGATGAGTCAAGGGCTGAGCGAGCTAGATATGTCCGCTGTTATACAACCATTAGAGGAAAAATGTGGTGTCATCGTGAAAAAATAGTTTTCAGTTAGCTTGTCTCCTAGGGACAAGCTTTTTGTATGTTTAATGCCTTGACAATATACCTGATAGGGTATACTATAAATTTGTAATAAACGGTAGGGGGTATACAAAATGGACATTTTATCTTATATAGTCATCGCTGTATTGCTTGGAGTATTTATCATGCGTTTCATTCCAGCAAGTGGAGTAAAACAAATTTCAACTTCAGAGCTAAAGAACTTGCTGAGTGATAAAAGCAAACAGTTTATCGATGTCAGAACACCAGGAGAATATAGACGGAATCATATTCGTGAATTCAAAAATATTCCCTTACAGGACATTGCAAAAAAGGCCGATTTGCTTTCAAAGGAAAAAGAGGTCGTAGTCATATGTCAGAGTGGTATGCGTAGTCAAAATGCCGCCAAAATGTTAAAGCGCCTAGGATTTAAGAATATTAGAAACGTCAAGGGCGGAATGAGCGCTTGGAGGTAGGAGGTAGGAACATGAAACAGATAACGGTAGCAGAGGTAGAACAGCGATTAAAGGAAGGTCAGCAACTGAATATCATTGATGTCCGAGAAGCTAACGAGGTTGCCACAGGAAAAATACCGGGAGCTGTCAATATTCCCCTTGGACTGTTAGAATTCAGAATGCATGAGTTAAACAAAGCAAATGAGTATATTGTTGTTTGTCAAGCAGGAGGCAGAAGCACCCTCGCCTGTCAGTATCTAGAGCAGCAAGGCTTCCATGTCATCAATATGAACGGTGGCATGCTAGCTTGGACAGGTGAAATGGAATAGGTGAGTCTTGACTCTATAAAAGGAACGAAACTCCGTTCAGCGCCTAAACGGAGTTTCGTTATTTTGTATAATAGTTTTGTGTATAGTAGGGGTGTGATTCCCCGTTAAAGGCGACCCCAACACCGAGGTAATGGAAATCTTTTTTCAGGATATTCTGACGGTGTCCCATCGAGTTCATCAGGCCCTCATGGGCAAAAATGCTGCTGAATTGACCGTAGGCAAGATTCTCACCGGCTACAGTAAAGGTGATTTGATCAGCTAACATGCGGTCAAAGGGGGACTCCCCCTTCAGGTTGGTATGATTAAAATAATTATGCTCTGCCATATCGGCACTATGTTTTCTGGCAGTTCCTCGAACCTTTTCATCCCAGACTAAGGGATTCAGGCCGTGCTGAACACGGGCGGTATTGGTCAGATCAAACATCTGCAGCTCAAAGCCCTCGCGCAATGAGTCACTTGCTTTCGTATAGAAATCCTTCTTTTGCTCCTCAAGATTCTCGTCAATCATTTGAATTGCAGTGACCGTGTTATTCTCATGAATATCATAGAAAATTGTAATATAGCAACCATCCATATGGAAAACGTCGTAGTCATTATCGCCTTGAAGCTCATAAATCACCAGACCTTTGCGAATCCTCGTTGTTGGTTCACCCAGTTGCTCACGAACCGAACTCTTTGAGCTTCCGAGCTTGATATTCTTGATGGATGCGATCAAATCCTGATTCGTATACAGAGCAACCACCTGATCATGCTCATCGTACATGACTTGAACAAAGTTATGATAGTCTTGATGATACGTAAGCCAATTCAAGCCATATTCATTGATTGATACCCTTTGTGGCTTACCAAGGGTCGCTTCTACGTCCGCTTTCTTCGCTCCAATCTCAATATTATGGATAGAAAAAGATTGCTCTGTTGGTGTAAAAAGCTTTGGCTTCTCAACCGAATCCTCTTTTGCTAAATCAGGGAGCGATTCTACCTCTTTCTCCATTTGATCAAAAAACAAGCGGGCATTATCTAGAAAGCCCATCGCGATTTCCTTGAACTCCCCATTTTCAAAAAGGCTTGTGACCTGTTCCTTCACGTGGTCCATGTCGCCTTTAAATTTTTCCCCTAAGTAAATCCAGCCAAAGCTTAATAGAATGATAAACGAAACCAAGATAAGAAATCGTTTCATTTTGCTCTCCTCCTTCCTCTTATTGCTTGTATAAGCTTCGCCAAGAATCATGAATTTTAAAAGAGAGGGGTAATCTTAATTACGTGATCATCTCCTTTTTTCATAGTATAGTAGAATTATTCGTTAAAACACAGAAAAAAGGGCATGCGAGGAGAAATTGGCAATGAAATTGGTTTCGTGGAATGTCAACGGGCTTCGTGCTTGTGTGAAAAAAGGATTTCTTGATTATTTTCACCAAGTGGATGCCGATATTTTTTGTATACAGGAATCAAAGCTTCAAGAAGGACAAATTGAGCTTGAATTAGATGGCTATCATCAATTCTGGAATTATGCCGAAAGAAAGGGCTATTCTGGTACGGCTGTCTTCACCAAGAAAAAGCCATTGTCCGTGAGTTATGGCATTGGTGAAAGGGAAACGGAAGAAGAGGGAAGAAGCATCATTTTAGAATATGAAGACTTCTACCTTGTGAATGTATACACCCCTAATTCCAAACGGGATTTGTCACGCCTTGGTTATCGGCTTCAATGGGAGGAAGAAATCCGAGAGTATTTGATTGAATTAAACGCTATTAAGCCCGTAATTTATTGCGGGGATCTAAATGTCGCCCACGAGGAGATTGACCTCCGTAATGCGAAGTCAAATATCGGAAACTCCGGCTTTACGTATGAAGAGCGGGAAAAAATGACGACACTGCTGCAGGCTGGATTTCTTGATTCCTTCCGTCATCTATACCCAGAAAAGACCGATTCCTATACATGGTGGTCTTATATGAGTAAGGTACGGGAAAAGAATATCGGATGGCGGATTGATTATTTTATTGTTTCCGAGCAACTTGAGAAAAATATCGTGGATGCCGAGATTCATCACGAAGTGCTCGGGAGTGACCATTGTCCGGTTGTATTGAAAATGGATAATATAGGATAAGCGTGGGGGAGCGTCCAAGATGCTCTCCTTTATTATATTTTGCAAAATAAAGCAAAAAACGGCAAAATAAACAGGAATAGGTATTTTTCAAAGGCACGTTATATTTTGTTGTTGATTTTCATATCGCCTTATACATGTACGTTCTCTAAGGTATTCGTACCGAATAAAACCCGTTCACGTACATATATAAGGCTAAAATCAACACTGCACATTAACATAGTCTTAACAAAAGGAGCAGGTAGAAGATGGAAACGAATCCAGTTGATTTTTCCAATGTGTATATTGAGAGATGTGATAAGGAAACCGAAAACTTTTTAGCTGAGGAGGGTCAGGCATTTTTACAAAATCATATTGATTATTTGCGTGTGAACAAGGATGAGTTTGTTTATATTGAAGCGACTCCTTTTAGTGAACTAGGTGCAGATGGGCTTTCCTTAGAGGTTGATGATGTCTTTGGAACGTATAATGTGATGCTCGGACTCAAATTACCGAAGAAGCTTGAGCCTCAGATTAAGGCTTTTCTTGAGCATCATTTAAGCGGAGAGGAAATCAAGTATGGACTGTTGTTTGATGCAAATGATGGTCTGTGGAATCTGAATTTTACATTGGATTATGTAGCTGGCTACAGGGAAGAAATGACCTTCTCTGCTGCGTTAAGCATCATTCATGAGTTTCTATTAAAACTTGTCGCAGAAGTGCGGTAGGGAGCGAGCATGAAGGTTCTTTGCATTGATGGTGGCGGAATTAGAGGTGTGTTCGCGATCGCTATTCTTAAAGCACTTGAGGAGGAAATGGGGAAGCCGATTGGAGAAGCTTTTGATCTAGTTGCAGGGACAAGCACAGGTGCGATTATTGCGGCCTCTGTGGCCCTCAAGCTTGAAATGAAGGATGTCCTCAAGGATTATCAAATATATGGAGAGAAGATTTTTAGTCGTCAGTCGAAGCTAGGCTTATGGAGAACGATCTATAGTGATCGGTTCATGAGACGGTTTTTTCAAAGAGCTTTCGGGAACTATACTCTAGCAGATATCGAAAAGCCGTTGCTCATCCCTGCTGTTGATCTCACTCACGGGAAGCCTTATGTTCACCGATCGAACTTTGGATCTTCCGGTGAGGAAACCGATCTATCTGTCAAGCTTTGGGATGCGGTCTTGTCTTCATGCTCAGCACCCGTATATTTTCCTCCGAATAACGTAGAGAATAAATTTCTCTCCATCGATGGAGGGCTATGGGCCAATAACCCCTCGTTAGTCTGTATAACGGAAGCCATGAAGCATTTTCATGAAAAAATCGAGGATATTGAGATTCTCTCTATCGGGACAGGAGAACAGCAAATTGTTTTCAGTGATGAAGAGAGGGGGAGTTGGGGAATGCAACAATGGTTGCCTGTACAGCTCCCATCATTTAAGGTGACACCCAAGCTGTTTGATTTGGCACTACATTTATCCTCAGAATCGGTCACCTATCATTGCAAGTATTTACTTGGAGAGAATTATTTGCGCATCAATGAAAACCTTGGTGAAGAAGTTTCCTTTGATGAGGTCACATACACGGACAGGCTAATTGATTTGGCTGCCAAGTGTATGGGCAATCGAAAAGAGGAAATACTACAATTTTTGAACTAAATCCGCCGATTTCGATTGGCGGATTTTTTTCGGTCTTCTAATTTTTGGTTTTTTTAATAAAAGTCTATTTAATGCTGTATTTCACATGAATATATTGTAAAATGTAATTAGTAAATAATTCTGAATATTTCTACATATAATGATTCTGTGTTCATTTTATTGGCTGTTTTTTTGTAATTAGGCATTCAGCGGCCTAATGCTGGCCGTTCTGATCCATACTAGATATTTATATATTAGGTGTGATGTTATGTCTTCACCATACTCAGTATCAGTTATAAGTGAAAGTAGAATCGAACCCCTACAGGAGAATAGAGTTCTACTAGTTTGGAGCTTTACCGTCTGGTTGGTCGTTATGAATACAACCATGTTTAATGTGGCTCTGCCAACGGTATTAACGGAGCTGTCCCTTTCCTCGACAACCGTCTCATGGATTGTTTCCGGCTATTCCATTGCCTTTGCCATTTCATCCTTGACCTTTAGTCGATTGTCCGATTATCTTCCGATTTCAAGGCTGCTTTTAATCGGGTTAGTGATCCTTGGCATTGCTTCGGTAATCGGTTTCTTTGCGGATCGATTCTATGTGCTCCTTTTCGCAAGGATTTTGCAAGCAACAGGTGCAGGAGCGGTTCCTGGGCTGGCGATGGTTCTTGCTGGTCGCTATATTCCGATATCGAGGCGTGGGAAGGCGATGGCACTCATTGCCTCGGCGGCTTCCTTAGGCTTCGGTTTGGGACCGGTAGTTGGCGGTGCCATCACGCAGTATCTGGGCTGGAATTTTCTATTTTGTGTCACCTGCTTCGTCTTGCTTCTTATACCCCTTTTTCAAAGACTACTTCCTAAGGAGGAGGTCAAGAAAGGGCGATTTGATCTATTAGGGGCGCTCTTGACTATGGGGAGCATTACAACTCTTTTACTCTATTTTTCCATTTTATCAACCAGTCTATTGGCGGTAACGATTATTTTATTTATCATACTCTCATTCTATCTTCGAAAAGCAAAAGTTCCCTTTATTCAACCTGATCTTTTTAAGGATTTACAATATTTGAAGCTACTATTTATGGCCTTTGCTGCATTTATTACTCATTTTTCTACGTTGTTCTTAATGCCTCTTATTCTTACCCAGGTATATGGGAAGGGAGCGGCAGAGGTTGGCTTGATCATTTTCCCTGGTGCGATTTTATCTGCCATATCCGCAAAATTCATTGGCATCCTAATTGATCGGTTTGGGAATAAGCAAATTCTCTTACTGGGGCAATTATTTCTCGGTTTAGCCGTACTTATATTTGCCTTTGGCGTCACCCTTTCACCCTATATTCTTCTTGTTGCCTATATCGTCATGAGTCCAGCCTTTTCTGCCCTTACCTCGAGCCTCTCAAATGAGGTGTCTAGAATTTTACCATTTGAAAAAATTGGTTCGGGAATGGGACTGACACAGCTCACCCAATTTATCGGTGGGGGTTTTGGGGTCACGCTTACAGGACTATTTTTATCGCTACAGGACGGGGCAGCCTTTGACATCATTTACCGAAATATATTTATTGGAATCTTTTTTCTTATTTTAGTAAGTATCGTTATGTTTATTTTATATACACGAAAAACTAGTTTGCATGAAGAAGCATAGCGGACTTTTTATGAAGAGGGGGGTGGGTAGTCAATCAATGATATGCAAGATAGTTGCTGGTAAAAGTCATATGGAATCTTAATTTGAGAGGAGAGGACCATGTTGATACTAAAAGATTTGCTAGAAACGAATATTAGTAAGTATGGGGAATATCCATTTCTTTATTTTCAAGATCGAATCGTTTCGAATACGGAAACGAAAAGGTATGCAGATGAACTGGCAAATGGATTGCGTGAAATGGGGATCGAAAAAGGGGATCGGGTAATCGTTTGTATGCCGAATTGTCCTGAGGTTCTCATTTCCTATCAAGGCATTACGAGAGCAGGCGCTGTCATTGTTCCGGTGATGTTCATGCTCCATCCAAGAGAAATTCATTATATCGCCCGGAATTCAAATGCAAAGGCCGTTATTACCTCCTCACATATTTTGCAAAATGTAGAACTGGCCGTGGAGGGCTTGGAACAGAAACCACTTCTCATTGTCGTTGATGCGCCCACTGATGAAAGGGCTTACAATTTCTATGATGTTCTAAGAAAGACATCGGTGGATCTTGAGTCAGAACAAAATGAGATCACGGAAGACGATACAGCTATCATTCTTTATACATCTGGAACGACAGGAAATCCAAAGGGAGTCGTCCTCACCCATAAGAATCTCTATTCGAACGCTGCCAACTCGGTTAAGCACCATGATACAGACGAACGAAGTACGACCATTGGTGTCCTTCCGTTAGCACATGTCTATGGGTTAACGATTTCAAATACCTGTTATCTGACGGGGAGCTCGATTGTTGTCTTTCCAAAGTTTGAATTGAAAGAAGTGTTTGAGGCAATCGAGAAGCATAGGGTGAAATCTTTCTCCGCTGTGCCAGCCATGATTCATGCGATGATTGCCTTTCCACAAGCAGATGAATATGATACATCCTCCCTGGAATCGATTGGTTCAGGCTCGGCGCCACTCCCTGTTGCGCTGATACACGCCTTTAAGCAAAAATTCAATGCGGATGTACTCGAGGGGTATGGACTTTCTGAGGCGGCTCCAGTAGTAACCGCACATACGAAAGATGGGATCATCAAGCCTGGATCCGTTGGCATCCCCATTCCAGGAGTTGAAATCAAAATTGTCGATGATGATGGGAAGGAGCTTCCTCGAGGAGAGGTTGGGGAATTGATTGTTCGAGGGGATAACGTCACCCCTGGTTATTTTCAAAATGAGGAAGAGTCAAAGCGAGTATTAAAAGACGGCTGGCTGTTCACTGGGGATATGGCAAGAATGGATGAAGACGGCTATCTCTTTATTGTGGATCGGAAAAAGGATCTCATCATTCGCGGCGGCTTCAACCTTTATCCTCGTGATGTGGAGGAAATATTGAGTACACATGAGGGGGTGTCTGAGGTAGCGGTCGTCGGGATTCCCGATGAGCGAATGGGAGAGGAAATGGTTGCCTGTGTCGTGAAAAAACCAGGCTCGGCCGTAACGGAAACAGAGCTCATTCAATTTTGTCAGCAAAGACTAGCAAAGCATAAAACACCTAGAAAAGTATTTTTCTTAGAGCAGCTACCACGGAATGGGGTTGGCAAGATTTTGAAGACCCATTTAAGGCAAACTGCAGCTGAAGCCGCTGTAAAGGATTAAATGACAAGATTCTTTTCCCGAATAAGAAAAAGCCGGTGAGGAAGAACTCATCGGCTTTTGTCTTGTTTTATAGGAATTACATATTCTTTTCAAGCTTATTCGTATTTAAGTCAGCAATCGGCAAGGTAATGACCTTTCCTCCGATTTGAACATGGATGGTATCATTAAAAATAGCTTTTACCAAGCCTTTTAGGGAAATCTGCGAATTCACAGCGATTTTCTTTTCAGGGTTTTTTGTCATCTTTTTCCACCCTCCATCTATTAATAGAACTGTAATTATATCTATTATAAAGCATGACAAAACATGATTTCAAACAGAATGTTCTACGAATTTTTGCATATATCATGTCGTAATTGTTCAAACCATTTCTCATAAAAAAAGATCATGTTTATTTATTCTAGACATGATTATTTAAGGGGTGTAAAACATTTCAAACAAATAAACATGAACCATAGTTCAAGTATTGCACGCGAGAGCAATACTGTCAACAAAAACATGAACTTAAATTCATCTTTTCATTGGGCTATGGTATAATAAAAGCTGAGGTGGCGGCAATGTCAGAAAACAATGAAATACAAACTGGGTATTTCCCAACAATACCGAAGCAAGCTCGTGCTTTGGAAAAAAGACAAGCCCTGTTAAAGAGTGGCAATATCTTGTTTGCCGAAAAGGGATACGAGAACACCACAGCCAAGGAAATAGCCTCCCATGCTGGGGTAGCGACAGGGACCTTTTACCGGTATTTTTCGGATAAACGTCAGCTGCTGTTGTCTCTCCTAAAGGATAAATTAGAAAGTATGATGCCTCCGGAGCCGAATTGGCTCAATGTCGATCCGGAATCTTCTTTAGCGATTTTATTGAAAGCCCATTTTGAACGGTTAGACAAGCTGGGCCTGTATAGAGTCCTACCGGAATTGCTCCATCGTGATGAGGAATTGGCCGAGGTATTATTTGAAGCAAAGCGAAAAATATATATGCAAATTCTCAAGGGCCTGGAGCAGGTAAAAGAAAATGGGTTTGCTTGGGAGGACTTAAGTTTAGAAACGTTATCGTGGTCGATTATAGCCCTCGTTGAAAAAATACCGGAAATCCAAAATGAAAGCGGAAGCAATCCTGATTATGACCAAATAGCTAAGATAATTTGTCGCCTTGTCTTCCCACCAGAGAAAATGATCCAGCTTAAAAATTTGAAGAGAGAAGAGTGACCGAATGGATTTACAGGATTTAAGGGAACTAAAAGTTGAACTAACAAGGTTCATGATGGCGTATAAGTTTGCGCTCGATGAGATGAACACGAAGATTAATATTCTGAAGGAAGAATTTCTCCATATTCACGACTATAATCCCATTGAGCATGTCACATCAAGAGTAAAATCACCGGAAAGTATTCTAAAGAAAATGATCCGAAAGGGCCATGAATTATCCTTATCGTCCATTCGCGAAAACCTTAAGGATATTTCGGGAATACGAATCACATGCTCATTTATTTCAGATATCTATAAGATCAGTGACATGCTTGTGAAGCAAAAGGATGTCAAATTAATTACTACAAAAGACTATATTCAAAACCCTAAGCCAAATGGATATCAAAGTCTACATCTAATCGTGGAAATTCCTATATATATGTCTGATCGTGAAGTGCATATTCCCGTTGAAATCCAGATTAGAACAATCGCAATGGATTTCTGGGCTAGCCTTGAGCATAAGATTTTTTACAAATATAATAAAGTGGTTCCAGAAAAGGTTACGAACGAATTAAAGGAAGCTGCAACAACAGCAGCGGAGCTGGATCGAAAAATGGAAAGGCTCCATCAAGAAATGAAGGAAATCAAAATATTGAATGCAAATGAAGACTCTGAGGAATTTCTCATCAATATTGACAAGGATACTTTTAAACTACCATCCTTGCTGCTAGAGTCTCTGACAAAAAGTAGTTAAGTCGGCAGATATCATCTGTTGACTTTTTTTATTTTTGGAATACAATATACCTATAAGGGTATATGAAACATATTTTTTTGCGAGGACTTATACCTTGCTGGGTATGATGAAAATAGAGTGAATTTCTAATTTTGGAGGGATCATCATGGGGAAAAGAGTAATCATCGTTGGTGGCGTGGCCGGCGGAGCAACAGCTGCGGCGAGACTAAGAAGAATAAGTGAGGATACGGAGATCGTTTTAGTTGAAAGAGGAGAATACATTTCCTTTGCCAACTGCGGCCTTCCTTACTATATCGGGGAAACGATTAAGGAAAGAAATAAGCTCCTAGTGCAAACGGTTGAAGGCATGTCGAAGCGCTTTAATTTGGATATTCGGAATCTAAGCGAGGCTGTTCGAATTTATCCAGAGCAGAAGACGATCGAAATAAAAGATCTACAAACAGGGGAAATCTATCAGGAATCCTATGATAAGCTCTTGCTTTCACCAGGTGCCAGGCCTATTGTGCCACCCATTCCAGGTCTTTCAGAAAATAAAACATTATTTACATTAAGAAATATTCCTGATACCGATCGGATAAAGGGCTTTGTCGATGATGAGAAGCCTTCAAAAGCAGTTGTGATCGGCGGGGGCTTTATCGGCATTGAAATGGCTGAGAACCTGGTTGAACGGGGAATCGAAGTAACAATTGTGGAAATGGGTAATCAGATTATGGCTCCCATTGATTACGAAATGGCTGCGATTTTACACAAGCACTTGAAGGAAAAGGGTGTTAGGCTCATCCTTGAAAATGGGGTTCAGGCCTTTGCTGACGAAGGCAAAAAGGTCATTCTTGCAGACGGAATGGAGCTTGAAACCGATATGACGATTTTGTCAATCGGTGTACGACCAGAAAATGAGCTAGCCAGAGATGCGGGGCTTGAGTTGGGTGAACGTGGCGGAATCATCGTCAATGAATTCCTACAAACCTCAAATGAAGACATCTATGCTGTTGGTGACGCAGTTGAAGTGGTGGATTATATAAGCGGTATGAAAGCGATGATCCCATTAGCAGGCCCAGCTAATCGACAAGGTCGTATTGCAGCAAACAATATGATGGGGAAAAAGGAAAAATACCAAGGAACTCTTGGGACCTCGATTGCCAAGGTATTTGATTTAACCGTTGCCTCAACTGGTAACAATGAGAAAACCTTAAAGCGATTAGGAGTACCTTATGAAGCCGTGCATCTTCATCCAGCCTCCCATGCCGGTTACTATCCTGGAGCCTGTCAGATTTCTTTAAAATTACTCTTCGATCCGGAATCTGGAAAAATTTTTGGAGCACAGGCTGTTGGAGCGGACGGCGTCGATAAAAGAATGGATGTGATTGCGACAGCGATGAAGGGAGGCTTAACTGCACTCGATTTGACGAATCTTGAGCTATCCTATGCGCCGCCTTACTCCTCAGCAAAGGACCCTGTCAACATGGCAGGCTATGTGGCAAGCAACATACTTGATGGAGAGCTTGAGCAGATTCAGTGGCATGAGGTAGACGAAATCGTCGCAAATGGTGGGATTTTAATTGATGTTCGACAACCAATTGAAAGAGAAAATGGGTATATAAAAGGCTCGATCAATATCCCATTAGATGAGCTTCGCGATCGTTTAGATGAAATTCCACAGAATGAGACGATTTATGTTAGCTGTCAGGTTGGTTTACGCGGTTATCTTGCTAGCCGGATTTTAAGAAATCATGGTTATAAGGTTAAAAATGTGGATGGTGGCTGGAAGACTTATTCTTCTGTATTTGGAAATAATTAAATGTGTTGAGATCCCTCTAAATAGAGGGATCTTTTTGTATGAGTGGGCCTTAGACATGACATTTATCATATATCGAACATGACAACTATGTCTACCATATTTTTTACTCTTTGATATGATAGGAAAAAATAAACATTCAAAGCGAACATCCAAAATATAACAATCAAAATTAAAGATGAAGGGAAGCAAGTGCATGTCAAAAGAAAAAGAAAAAAATCTTCGCAAACAAATGGCACCTTATGAAAAAGCTACTATGCGTAAAAGCATCTATCAAATGGTAAACACTTTCGTTCCATTTTTTCTACTCTGGATTCTTGCCTATCAAAGCTTGAAAATTTCTTATGCCTTAACATTCATTTTGTGTGTCGTTGCAGCAGGCTTTTTGGTACGAATTTTCATTATCTTTCATGACTGCTGCCATTACTCATTTTTTAGAAATCGTCGGGCAAATGACATACTTGGGACGATAACAGGAGTGCTCACCTTATTCCCATACAGGCAATGGCAGCATGATCATTCCGTGCATCATGCTACTAGCTCCAACCTTGATAAGAGGGGAACGGGTGATATATGGATGCTGACCGTGGATGAGTACCTAGAGGCATCTACTCTTACGAAAATTCAATACCGCCTCTACCGTCATCCATTTGTCATGTTTGTCCTTGGCCCGATTTACAAATTCTTGATCCAAAATCGGTTTAATCGAAAGGGTGCAAGGAAGAAGGAACGAGTGAATACGTATTTGACCAATAGCATCCTCGTTCTATTAATTGTTGTTCTCAGTATGCTTCTTGAATGGAAATCCTTTTTCATCATTCAAGGGACGATCTTTATGATTTCTGGTGCGGCTGGCATCTGGCTGTTTTATGTACAGCACACCTTTGAGGATTCCTATTTTGAAGAGGATGAGCATTGGGAATATGTACGTGCTGCTGTGGAAGGAAGCTCCTTTTACAAGCTGCCAAGGCTGCTTCAATGGCTAACAGGAAATATTGGCTATCACCACGTCCATCATTTAAGCCCAAGAATTCCGAATTACAAGCTTGAGGAAGCACATGAAAACACACCACCTTTGCAAAACGTACCAACTGTTACACTTTCGACAAGCCTCGAGTCCCTGAAATTTCACTTGTGGGACGAAGAACAAAAGGTCTTTATTGGCTTTCGGGAGTTAAAGAAGCGGGCTCTATCCAAGGTCCAAAAGGATGAAAAAAGGACATCACACGCTCGATCATAATGGAATTCAAGTCGTTCTTTGGAGGACGGCTTCTTTCTTTAGCTACCTATTCCATTTGTGTTAAAATTGCAAAAAAGCGAATGAGGTTTCTATAATGAAAAAAAAACCTGCCATGTTCCAAAGATTTCAAGGGATTTCCCCATATATTTGGACTGTGTTCAGCATCCTGCCATTCTATTTTATTTTTCAGTCCTCCTCCACGATTGAAATTGTGGTCGGAATCATTTTGACTGGGATATTTTTTATCGCCTACCGTTTTGCTTTTATTTCAAAAAGATGGCCGGTCTATGTTTGGACCTTGATTCTCATTAGCATCTCGATGACCATGACTGTCTTGTTTGATTTTGTCTACTTTGCCTTTTACATTGCGTACTATAACGGAAATATTAAGAATCGGATCGCTTTTATTACCTTATACGTGATTCACCTTGTCGCAACGACTATTGCTATCAACTATAATTTCGTTATGCAAAAATCGCTTTTTATCGAGCAAATTCCATTTGTGTTGATTATTTGGATTAGCGTCATCCTTCTCCCCTTTAATCTTTATAATAAGAAAAAGCAGGGGCAGCTTGAGGAACAGCTTGAGGATGCGAATAAACGTATCGCGGAATTGGTGAAACAGGAGGAGCGTCAACGCATTGCTCGCGATCTTCATGATACATTAGGACAAAAGCTCTCTCTCATTGGCCTCAAAACAGACCTGGCAAGGAGGCTTATTCATAAGGACCCAGAGCAGGCACGAAACGAATTAAAGGATGTTCAGCAAACAGCGAGAACGGCCTTAAATGAGGTACGGAAAATGGTATCCTCCATGAGAGGTATTCGCTTGAAGGATGAGATGAATCATATTCGTCAACTATTAGACGCTGCAGAAATAGAGCTAGTCTTTGAACAAGAGGTTCCTTTAACAAATGTTTCGTTATTTTTGGAAAATATTTTGAGCATGTGCTTAAAGGAAGCCGTCACAAATGTTGTGAAGCATAGCAAGGCAACGAAATGTCTAATTAGAGTGGAACAAAAGATGAATGAGATTTCCATTGAAATAAGCGATAATGGCATTGGGTTGAAGGAAGACACCGACATAGGCAAAGGGAATGGTATACTTGGAATGATGGAGCGATTGGAATTTGTAAATGGAAGCTTGGACATATGCTCAAGTGGTGGTACAAGTATCAAAATGAGGGTGCCAAATGCAGTCAGCAGAATGGAGGGAAGTAGAGTTGATTAGAATTGTGATTGCTGAGGATCAAAGATTGTTGTTAGGCGCATTGGGTTCCTTGCTCAATTTAGAGGATGATATGGAGGTGGTTGGGAAAGCGACGAACGGTGATGAAGCGATTGCCCTTGTACACAAGCTTCAGCCAGACGTATGTATCATGGATATTGAAATGCCTGAAAAAAGTGGACTTGAAGCAGCAGAGGAGTTAAAAGACACGGGCTGTTATATCATTATCCTGACGACTTTTTCTCGGACGGGATATTTTCAACGGGCCCTTAAGGCTGGGGTAAGAGGATATTTGCTAAAGGATAGTCCTAGCGAAGAGCTCGCTACCTCAATTCGCAATATCATGGACGGCAGAAGAGTTTATGCTCCTGAACTGATGGACGATTTGTACGCGGAAGAAAATCCTTTGACAGAACGAGAACTAGAGGTTTTGGAGTTAGTGGCAAATGGGCGAAACACGAAGGAATTAGCCGATGAACTTAGCATCAAGACCGGAACAGTCAGGAACTATATTTCAACGATATTAGATAAGCTTGGTGTCACGAATCGAATTGAAGCGATCACCCATTTTAAAGAAAAAGGCTGGTTTAAATAGAGGCACTGTCAGAAGTAAAATGATCATGTATACAAAGAAGAAAAAAATGGCATACTACGATCTAAAAAAGTTAAAGGAGTACTGCCATGTCAGTTAAGGTTGGAACGAAATATCAAATTACAAACGCAATTAAGGGTTACTATAATTCTGCGGAAACGATGACGATCACAAGACTGAGTGGGAGCACGGTTCAATTCATTCTCGAGGATGGAAAAGGATATGGTTCCATGCCGATTCAGCATCTCCAATATTTATTAAAGAGAACTGAATTAACCATCTTTGATGACAAAAAACAATTCCTTCAACTCGAAGAACAAGAGCAGGATATTAGTTAAGGCTCCATTCTTAAAATATCGTCACATGAAAAAAGGACTTCACATATGAAATCCTTTTTTGTTTTTACGAATATATTTTTTTCAGTAATAATTTCCGGCGATACATTTCCTCATCCGCTTGGTGGATCATGTCTTCAATAGACAGGTCTTGGCCTGGTTCGTAATAGAACAAGCCATAACTGATAGAAATCGGGTATGGTTTTACATTCAACGGATGATTGGATGTAAGCACGGAGGTAATTTCCTCCCAAAGCCTCTCAGTTTCCTCTAATGGCTTGTGCGGGAAAACGACGATGAACTCGTCACCACCATAGCGGAAAAAGATATCCTGTTCTTCGATATGCTCCTTGATCACCTGACAGGTCCTTTTGATTAAAAAATCTCCTTCGGCATGTCCATATTGATCATTGACCATCTTCAAATTATTGACATCCACGAAGCAAAGGGTGAAAGGAAAATGGTCTTCCTTAGCCTTCTGATGTAATTCCTTTAGCTGAATAATCCCACTTCGTCGATTATTAATTCCTGTTAAAATATCTGTTGAAGCATGCTGTATAAGTTCGGCTTCAAATTTTTTCAATTCGGATATATCCGTAACTCCAGTGAGAATGCACTTTTCATTGCGATAGTCGATTAGTTGATAGTTTAGGATAACCCATATAAGTTTTCCGCTTGCTACTTTCTGTTCAATAATGTGATTTTTCTTATATCCATTGCGATTTAACTCCTCAATCAGTGGAATTCTTTCTTTATCATTTTTATAGAAATCGATAGCTGTATATTTATGTACGTCCTCCCTTGCTACCCCATAAAACTCGAGCGCTTTTTCATTCACCTCGACAATCCTTCCGTCAACAGCGCTTGTTAGGAGAAGAGGGAATGGGTTAATATCAAACAGCTTCTTAAAGTTCTTCTCTTGCTCTCTTAACTTAACCTTATTATAAAAAGCATTTCTGCGAAACGTGTAAAATGCAAAGGAAATTAAGTAGGCGACGAGTACAGTTGTAGTCGCATTTGTTTGCTTTGTGATCTTTATTAGCTCATCTTCCAAAATAAAGGATAGACCGATGTGGAAGCTAAGATAAGTTAGTAGATAAATCACGAATAGATGCAGTGGTTTAATATGCAATAAGACTGCAATTCCAATAATTATCGTTGTATATACATCAATATTCCCCGTTAACTTTTGATTATTTAATGAACTTGTTACACCTAACATCGCATAGATGATGATATAAAAGTTTATGAGAAAGGTAGCACTCTTCGATTCTATGAATGTCTTGCTTTTTTTTACATTTTGATAAATGAAATAATAAATTAAAGAGAAAAGAAAGCTGACAAAATGGATCACGATTAGGTTTAAGCGGAAAGAAGAATCATGAATATCGCGAAGAAGTATAACATCCGCAATAATATAATAGATGTAGATGAAGATTAAAGTAATCGAAACGAGGTTAATTCTTTTCAAAAGCTGCTCATTATTATGCTTTTGAAACTCGTTGTCATCAATGGCTTTGCTATTGTTATAAAATACAATGATTTTAGATTTTAGTTCTAAATATTTATTGACAAAAATTTTCAAAGCTTTCAATCCTTTACAACGATCTGCGGCTATTTTATCATAAAATTATCAGAAAATATACTATATTTAGGAGAAAAGTACTTATTCGGAATCATATTTCTACCCTGAAGTAAATTTACAGAAAATTTATAATATACATGTTATAATAGATGTAGCTGTTGAATTCAATTGGTAGGAGGAGAGTATTTTGAGAGAAGTCGTCATTGTAGAAGCAGTTAGAACCCCAGTAGGAAAAAGAAAGGGCTTACTTAGTAATGAACGTCCAGATGAGCTAGCAGCAAAGGTTCTTAAGGAAGTAGTTGCTAGAGCTGGAATTTCTCCTGGGCAAGTGGAAGATGTTATTCTGGGCTGTGTTGCTCAGGTCGAAGAGCAAAGTCTCAATATTGCAAGGACGGCTGCACTGATGGCTGGCTTTCCGATCGAGGTGCCAGGTACTACAATTGATCGTCAATGCGGCTCGGGGCAACAAGCTGTGCATTTTGCTGCACAGGCTATCTTGAGTGGGGATATGGATATTGTCATTGCCGGTGGAGTGGAGAGCATGACGCGCGTACCGATGGGCTCTTCCCGGAAGAATTCACGATGGAGTGAAATGCTAACCTCTCAATATGAGATGATTCATCAAGGATTGTCTGCTGAAAGAATAGCGAAAGAATGGGACTTAAGTCGCGAGGAGCTGGATGAATTCTCATTAGAAAGTCATCGCAGAGCCATTTTGGCCCAGGATGAAGGCCGTTTCGACCGGGAAATCATGCCTTTAGAAGTAACCCTTGAGGATGGGACAACATTGAAGGTAACCCAGGACGAGGGTCCGAGAAGGGAAACCTCCCTTGAAAAATTGGCAGCGCTGAAGCCAGCATTCACAGAGGATGGCAAAATTCATGCCGGAAATTCTAGCCAGATGAGTGATGGAGCCGCTGCACTTCTTTTAATGTCGAGGGATAAAGCAGAGGAATTAGGACTAAAGCCTCGATTCAGAATTGTTGCTCGCACAGTGGTAGGCTCTGATCCAACCTTGATGTTAACTGGGCCAATTGAGGCTAGTAAGCGGGTCTTAAATAGAGCAGGTCTATCTATTCATGATATGGATACTTACGAGGTGAACGAAGCCTTCGCACCAGTACCAATGGTTTGGTTAAGAGAGCTTGAGGCGGATCCAGAAAAGCTCAATCCAAATGGTGGAGCCATTGCACTCGGACATCCTTTAGGAGCAAGTGGTGCTCGCTTAATGATCACGATGATGCATGAATTAGAAAGAACGAATGGCCGCTACGGTCTTCAAGCGATTTGTGAAGGTGGAGGAATGGCAAACGCGACCATTATTGAAAGATTGTGAGAAAGATGACCCATTGAGGTCATCTTTGTCCACTTTACCATCAAATAATCAAGGAGAAAAAAATGATTAACATCGCACAATTAGTGAAGAAACAAAGGGATTTTTTTCAAACAGAGCGGACGAAAGATCTATCCTTTCGCATCAATGCATTAGAAACGTTAAGACAAATGATTAAGGAATCAGAAGGAGATATAATCAGCGCTCTCAAAGATGACTTAAATAAATCGGAATTTGATGCCTACTCAACCGAAATCGGCATTGTCCTTGAGGAGATTCGCTTCACGTTGAAAAATGTGGAGAAATGGGCGAGACCAAGAAGGGTTAAAACACCATTGACCCATGCTGGTTCAAGAAGTTACATTTATCCCGAACCATACGGTGTTGTCTTGATTATCTCACCATGGAATTATCCATTTCAATTAGCTATTGCTCCTTTAATCGGTGCGATCGCCGCCGGGAACTGCGCGATATTAAAGCCTTCGGAGCTCACTCCCAATACGTCTAAGCTGCTAGCTCGACTTGTAAAGGACTATTTTCAAGAAGAGCATATTGCCGTGGTTGAGGGTGGGGTCGAGACAAGTCAAATGCTCTTAAGCGAAAAATTTGATTATATCTTCTTTACTGGGAGTGTTCCAGTGGGGAAAATCGTGATGGAGGCCGCTTCAAAGCACCTAACGCCTGTCACATTAGAACTTGGTGGAAAAAGCCCTTGTATTGTTCATGAGGATGCCAATCTGAAGCTTGCTGCAAAACGTATTGCATGGGGAAAATTCATGAATGGGGGGCAGACTTGCATTGCTCCTGATTACTTATATGTTCATCGCAGCAAGAGTGCCGATTTTTTGAATCAGCTTAAAGTCACGATTAAGGAATTATATGGAGAAGCTCCATTGGAAAATAAGAACCTAACTAAAATTGTGAGCGAACGTCATTTTAAACGACTGGAAGCTTTCATGAAGGACGGTTCTGTTTTCACCGGTGGTGGGAGTTCACTTGAGCAGTTAAAAATTGAGCCGACGGTGCTGACGGGCATTACCTGGGACGATCCTATTATGGAGGATGAGATCTTTGGACCAATCTTACCTGTCTTGGAGTATGACGATTTAGCAGAAGTTATAAAGGAGATCAGGCAAAGGCCAAAGCCATTAGCACTCTATCTATTCTCAGAAAATCGAACACTTCATGATCGGGTTTTGGGAAGCGTCTCATTCGGCGGAGGTTGCATCAATGATACGGTTTACCATATTACTAGCCCTTATCTCCCCTTTGGAGGGGTTGGTAGTAGTGGGACTGGCGCCTATCATGGCAAGGGAAGCTTTGATACATTTTCACATGAAAAGAGTGTTTTGAAGCAAACAACGATGTTTGATATTCCGATTCGTTATCCTAATTTTAAGAATGGCTTGAAGTATATCAAAATGGTGTTCAAATAAGGCGAGCCCTACCATTAATAAGCATTCTGAGGAGGAGTTTCCATTGATTTTCCCAAAAGAGGTGGAAGTAATTGAGGTTGGTCCACGTGATGGGCTGCAGAATGAACCAAATCTCATCCCTCTGGAGAAGAAGAAGAAATTAATCAAGATGCTGTCGGAGGCTGGCTTCTCGCGAATAGAGACAGCCTCCTTTGTTCATCCAAAGTGGGTGCCACAAATGGCCAACTCAGAGGAAATGGCAGAATACAGCAGGGAGCTGGCTATCACCTACTTGGCACTCACTCCTAATCAAAAGGCATTAGAGCGTGCGATTGCCGTCCAAGCGCCGCAAATCGCTGTCTTTATTGGGGCAACCGAAACCTTTAATCGAAAAAATATCAATCGTTCAATTGATCAATCTCTCGAAGAGTGCAAGGATTTGTTTGAGCGAGCTAAGAAGGCCAATCTCTGGATCAGAGGCTATGTTTCAATGGCCTTTTCCTGTCCGTACGAAGGGGAGGTGGCCTTTGAGAAGGTTCGATATGTATGTGATGAGCTGATTAGGCTTGGAGCAGACGAAATCAGTATTGGTGATACAACTGGAAAAGCTAATCCAAAAGCTGTCTATGAGCGTTTTTCTAGATTACGAGATTTGTATCCGCATACAACCTTCGTGGCTCATTTTCATGATACGGAGAAAATGGCATTGGCCAATGTGGTTGCTGCCATGCAAGCGGGGATCACGAAGTTTGATAGTTCCATTGGAGGACTTGGGGGCTGTCCCTATTCGCCTGGAGCTACCGGAAATGTGGCGACTGAAGAGCTCGTTCATATGCTGGAGCAAATGGGCTGCAGCACGAATCTTGACTTGCATAAGCTTCGTGAGGCAAGCCGTTTCGCTAAGACTCTTTCAAGTCGAATACAATAGGAGAACTGACCTGGCTCTCCTATTTCCATCGATGAAGAACAAATTGATGAAAAAGGTAAATGACCGAAAAGAAGACAGTATAGCCAAAGAAAGAGTAAGCATGATGAAATTCCTCGCTATGAATGAACCAGCCGTATTTTTCTGCTATTCTTTCAAATAATGGCATGATTAATCCTAATAGAATGATAAAAACCGCCCTGTTCCACCGGGTAAATCGGCTACAAATCATAAGAAAGCAGGCCATCAAGACGGGAAGACCTACTAAGGTGAAGGCGATATTGATCGTGAAGATCTCATACATGGGTCTAAATGGGAACGAGTAGTAACCTAACCCAACATAGAAGAGGTCCAAATAGGTTCCAATAAGCGATGATAGCAGTAATGCTGGCAGCATCTTAATCCAAGAAGGGAATCGCTTTTTTGGCGATGGCGGCAAGCTCGAGCTTCTCCAGGGTTTTACAGTATTCATTCTTAATCTCTCCATTTATCTTTAAATCTGAATCTATTAAATAATAAAGAACCTTCCAGCTCCTATACCAATCTCCAATTTCCGCTTCAGCATGATTCATATCCTTCCACGCATTCGTTAATGTTGGACTGTAAATGCGATTGGCATCGGGCCGTAATTGGCAATTATTTAAACGCCGCTTCAAAAAGGTACCTGGTACCGCTTCTTCAATGTCGTTGAAAATCGAGGGGCAGTAGTCCTTTCTTGAACCGGTGTGCGGAGTTGCCCGGGCCCAGTCTTCAATGGCTCTTTTTCGTTCTTCCTCTCCAAATAAGATCTGATAAAGGCGCTTTCCAAGCAGGATTCTTTCATGTAAGCTTTCAAAACGATGGAGCGTTTCACCGACTAGCTTGATTTGCCCATTCTCTTGATAAGGAAAAAGAATATGATTCATAGAGAGTAGGTCTTGTAGCATGAATTCAAGGGAATCAAAGACCTCTTTTTTAAATGTAGGATGATGAATGACCCGTCCTTCTAAGTAGCTTTGTTCGTTGATGACAAGAGATATTGTTAAGACATATTGATTACGGTGATACCAAAAATCATTCCAAATGGTCTCCATATAGGTAGACACATGAAAATGGGGCAATAAATGAAATAGATTTTCTCCCCTCCTTAAGCATTCCTCGTAAAGAAGAAACTGGGGATAGGCATCCAGAAAAATAAGCCAATTGCCTCGTTCTAAAAAGGAAAAAAAACTCTTCGCTTCTTTATTTGTCAACAGCCTCGTATGCAGACCTCCTTTTAAATCGGTCATATTCCAGCCTCCATTTCGCGAAACCATATGACCTAAAAAGGCCCATTGAATTTCGGGATACTGGAGATAAAAGTCTAGATAAGCCTTTGTCCTCGTTACATTATTTAAGTTCCATTGCTCTGTTTTCGCTTGAATTCTTTCGATTATTCTTCTTTCTTGTAAGGAAGGCTTGCTAGGCTTTTCTTCTGGTCGTTTCCTCTTGAGTACCTTTTTAAGTCGAACTAAATGCTCTGGCAGCGGTGGAAGCTTCTCGTTTTTGACCTTAAACAAAATAAGTCCTCCTTAGGTGAATGCTCGCTGGACTTACGGAATATGTATGAAAGGGAACCAAAACTTTTTGCGGAGTGATTGGAATGGTGCAAAGCATCTCATCCAGAATAAATCAATTGCTTGAACGCTTGAGAAATGACCAGTCGGAGGATGGTGCTTGGCATTATCCCTTTGAGACTGGGATTTCCACGGATTGCTATATGATCATCTTATTAAGAACATTGGGGATTGATGAGGAAAACTTGATTCAACAGTTAACTGATAGAATTCTAAGCAAGCAGGGGAACAATGGGGCATGGAAGCTTTTCTATGATGAGGGGAGGGGGAATATTAGCGCGACCTGCGAAGCATATTACGCCCTTTTGTATTCGGGGTATTATCAGAAGGATGATAAAAGATTGGTTGCGGCAAAAAAATTTATTTTGGCTCATGGGGGAATCAAAAAGGTACATATGTTCACCAAAATCATGCTGGCGATGACAGGACAATACAAATGGCCGACTTTTTTCCTGATCCCACTTGAATTCATTTTGCTCCCTCCTTCATTTCCAGTTAACTTCTATCAATTGTCTGTTTTCGGGAGGGCAAATCTTCTACCAATCATGATTTTGGCTGATCAAAAATTCAGCCTGAAAACGAATCCATCACCCGATTTATCGGATCTATTCCTTCGGGATAGGGTAGAGGAGAAGTGGTTAGGGCGTGATGGGAGAGCGCTACATTCTACCATCAAGGAAGGGATTAAAAGTTTAGTAGGCATGAAGGACCAGTTGAAAAAGAAAGCAAGAATGAAAGCAAAGCAATACATCCTAGGCCATATCGAAGCGGATGGTACGTTCTCTAGTTATTTTAGCTCGACGTTTTTAATGATATTTGCCTTGATAGCATTAGGCTATAAGAAAGATCATCCGATTATTCTTAGGGCTATTAAAGGTCTGATGTCGATGAGAACGGAAATTGACGGTTATATGCATATGCAGTATACGACTGCTTCTATTTGGAATACTTCATTAATTAGCTATGCTGCACAAGAGGCAGGGGTTCATCCTGATGACCCGATGGTAGTCCGTGCCAACGAGTATTTGTTAAAGCGTCAGCATCATCTATATGGTGATTGGGTCTTGCATAACCCTGAGGGCTTTCCCGGGGGATGGGGATTTTCACATATTAATACCTTTCATCCAGATGTCGACGATACGACCGCTTCTCTTAGGGCGATTACCCGATCGGTTGCTACAAGGGCAGAATATCGACAAAGCTGGGAAAGAGGCATATTATGGGTCTTATCAATGCAAAGTCATGGCGGCGGATGGGCAGCATTTGAGAAGAATACAAATAGCCCTTTATTTAAGCTGCTTCCGATTGAAAAGGCAGAATTTATTTTAACCGATCCGCCTTCTCCCGATCTAACAGGGAGGACGTTAGAGTTCTTAGGTAAATATACGAATCTTTCGAAGCAGCATCCATCTATGCAGGCAGGGGTTCGGAATCTCCTAAAGAATCAAGAAAGCGATGGTTCATGGTATGGGCGTTGGGGCATTTGTTATATCTATGGTACATGGGCAGCTGTAACAGGTCTAATTGCAGCTGGGGAAGCAGTCCAGCACTCTTCCATCCAAAAAGCAGTTGCTTGGCTAAAGTCGATTCAAAATGAGGACGGAGGCTGGGAGGAGTCTTGTAAAAGTGATAGTGAAAGCATGTTTGTCCCGCTTGGTACTAGCACATTAACCCATACTGCCTGGGCAGTGGATGCATTAATTGTAGCATCACCGAAACCGACAAGGGAAATTGAAAGAGGGATAGACTTTTTATTAAAAAATTTGAATCGTAAGGACTGGACAACGAATTATCCGAAGGGTCAGGGGATGGCAGGGGGATTTTACATTCATTATCATAGCTATCGATATCTATTTCCATTGTTGGCTTTCGCTCATTACCAACAGAAATTTGAAAAAGGACAAAGCTAAAAGAATGGGAGCTCCTTTTAGCTTTGTCTGTTCAGCCTTTCTTAATTTTGGAAGGATTATTAATTTTATAGGAAACCGGCTCTTTGACGATAAATTCCTCTTCTACATCCTTACCACTCGGAAGCTTCTTCTTCACAATTTTTCCATCGAATTCGAGCTTGTCCCCTGGGGAAAGTTCAAATTTCTTAAGGGTTTTCGAATGGCTACACCAGGCCTGTCCGATTTCAAGCGGAGGGTCCATTTCGATAGTGACGTCTTTTAGGACAACCACTTCATCATTTTCCTCATTAAAATGATTCCAGCTTAATGCAAATTGAAGCACCTCTGCAGTAAAGTGTACCTTTTCCTCCGGTAACTCAATTTTTTGTGGCTTGTCTTTCTTCGCCTTTGTTGCTTTCGGTTCAGGCTTTACTTCTGTTTTCGACTCCTCTCCCGACTTTGTTGGGACTGGAGTCGTAGCTGCCTCACTGGATACAGCCTTTGAAAAGCTATTTGCCTGCATCTCTTTGAGATATGCCGGGTGGATACAGCTCAAATTTCCATCTTCAAACTCTATGACGATGGTGTTATACTCATCCGTTTTTCCGTAGACGATGTATCCTAAAATACTAACCTTAGCTTTGAGATTTCCTTCTTTATACCAGAAATGGTCCTTAGATGCTAAGCCCCATTCCTTTAGTTTTTCTGCATAATGCGCCGCATCGTGAAAGGTTTCATATTCCTCGATTGGAGGAAGATAGGTGATACGATTTTCATTTCCCATTTGATTCCCGCCCTTCAAAAAATCATTGACTTGTATGAATTAAGATTAACATAAATGAAGGGATTTTTTACAGCGAGTAGAATATTAAGACTATCACTGAACAGAAGATTTGGAGGAGAGACGATTGCCAGCAATTCCAAAACCAGCTTCCACAGTTGTATTAATGGATGATATGTCTAGAATATATTTAACGAAACGACCTCATACGATGAAATTTCTAGGTGGCTATTACGTTTTTCCCGGTGGTGCAGTAGATATTGAAGATGCTCAAATGGATCCTCGTTTTATCAATCCTCCAAAGGGAGAGCAAACCTTTAGCACGGATTATTATGTCGCAGCTGCAAGAGAGCTATTTGAAGAGGTGGGTATTTTTCTGGGGCGCTCAATTGAAGGCGCTCAGTCCTTTTTCAAAGAAAAAACGGCGTTTGATTACCGCCGTCTTCTTGTAGAACGTGAGATCAGCTTCCAAAATATCCTTCAAACCGAAGGGCTCAAGCTACAGTTGGATTCCCTTCAATATTTCGGACATTTCATCACACCGGAGTTCAGCCCTATTCGTTATGATACTCGCTTTTTCCTTGCAAAGCTTCCAAAAGACCAGGAGCCACAGCCTGATGCGGGGGAGATAGCCGATGCCTACTGGGTAGACCCAGAGGAAGCGATTGTCGCTTTTAAAGAAAAAAAGATTCCGTTGGCACCACCGACAATTGCCTCATTGCATGCTATAGTCCAGCATTTACATGGTCAACCGCTAAAAATGCCCGATATTCAAGATTTCATCCGGTAAGTATCGTTTTCTTGGACGACCACTCCATCCTGGATTAATTTGATAAGATGGGCTTCCGTTGTTCTCTTAGCTACCTCAAAAACGCTTGGGTGGATTGAGCCTTGATAGATCATGTTTGTTAGATTGGTAGCGGTCAAGCGCTCATGTTGCAGGAGCAAATCTTGGATTTGTACCTCCCGTTCAAGTCGCCTATTCATGACAAAGTCAATATGCTCGTACGGATTCGTGACCCAGTCTCCGTGCCCCGGTCCAATCCTTTCTAAATCTAATTGCTTTAGGGCTGCAAGCGTATTCAGAAAGTCTGCCATATCCCCATCAGGCGGACCGATCCAGCTCGTTCCTTCCGCCACAATATTATCCCCGGCAATTAAGATCTTTTTCGAAGGGACATAAAGGCTTAAATGTCCTTTCGTATGACCAGGGGTATGGAGTAAATTGATCTTGTGCTGATCGATCAAAAAGGGTTCCTCAACCGAGACCGTTTCTAAATGGCTTGTTGGTGAAATGGTCCTTTGAATGGCCTCGAATTCATAGGAATGACAATAAATAGTCGGATTCCACTCGGATAATTGATTCACACCTGGTGCATGATCCGGGTGATAGTGGGTAAGAATAATCGATTGAGGTTGTGCCATTCCCGTCATCTGGAGCGCTTTTTGCAGCTCCGTCCTTGTGACCTCCTGATCGTAGCCTGCATCAACGAGAATGCTCTCCTTTTCTGTTCCAATTAAATAACAATTGGTTGTTTGATGCGGCCAAAGCGTTGGGGTAGGAATGGGAACCCGAACAATTTTCAGGTTTTTCATATAAGCACCATCCTTTCCATGTATATATTCAGGTTTTTACTTAGAAAATCCTTGTTTCTCTAGACATCTATTTTATCGATTATATTCAATTGATAATATCGATAAAAACTATCCTATCTATATCGAATCGATGATATATTTTAATAGTCATTTAATACATATAGTGGAGGATAATTGATGAAAAAGGGAAAAACAGTGATTTTAACCTATGGAGCGGTTTGCATTACTTTAAATGTTGTTCTCGGGACAGTCGTCTCCGCCCTAAAAATTCCGTTATTGTTCTTAGATACGATAGGTACGGTGCTAATGGCCGTCCTGTTTGGTCCTTGGTGGGGAGCGTTGGCCGGTCTCCTAACAAATGTGGTATTAACTGCAACCACATCCCCAACCGCTATTTTTTATGGAATTGTGAATGTGGCGGTGGCCATTGTTGTTGGATTTATGGCTCGGAAGTTTGATTTTATGAAATGGTATATTGCTATCATTACGGGACTCCTACTATCCATTATCGCGCCTCTGATTGGCACACCAATCTCTGTTGCTTTATTTGGTGGCTTAAATGGGAGTGGAATGGACTTAGTTGTACTTTGGTTAAGGTCTGCTGGAGAAAGTGTGTTTGCATCTACCTTTATTTCGAGAATTTCAGGGAATTTTGTTGATAAGATTGTGACCTGCCTGCTGGTGATGCTGATTGTTTCAAAGCTGCCGTATTTACAAAAGGTATATAAAGGAATGAAGCAGAATGCAGCGTAAAAAGAGGATATTGATTACTTCTCATTGTATTTTGAACCAAAATACCGTGATAGAAGGGGAAGCGAGAGCCCTTGGTGCCATCCCGTCTGCACTAGATTGGATACTTAAAGAAGGAGTAGGGGTTA
Source organism: Anoxybacillus andreesenii (assembly GCF_030813005.1). Classification (NCBI taxonomy): domain Bacteria; kingdom Bacillati; phylum Bacillota; class Bacilli; order Caryophanales; family Anoxybacillaceae; genus Anoxybacillus; species Anoxybacillus andreesenii. The sequence goes on along the minus strand of NZ_JAUSTU010000003.1, from coordinate 114,183 downwards.
TCCAGCTCTCCTGTCCTGAATTTACTTTTTTAGGATTAGAGCGTCCTCCGATGACCTATGAAGAATATGATACTCCTGCATATCGCATACATTGTCGAAATTTATTGTTGCCGATTATGGAACAAGTGCTAGAATATAAGCACAGTGGTTATGAATTAACGGGAATACTATCGATTCAAAGCAGTCCATCCTGTGACCCAACTCGAGGTGTATATATGGAGGAGCTCATGAAGCTTTTTCAAGAAAATGATATACCTATCGAGCGAGAATGGTATTTGCCGAATGACGAAAAACCTGTCTTTGATCCTAGTCAGCATTTTGTCAAATAATATTCTGATTTGGCCCTGTTAGAAACTTGAAACAGGGTCTTGTTTGTTCATTTGGGCAAGCCCCTGTATCTGTGGTATGATAGATATATGCATAATATTGTGAATATTTAACAAACGGAGGTATGGAAATGAAAGCACTTGTATTAAAGGATAAAGTGAAACCCGGTGGGGAAATTGCAAAACTATACTACGAGGAAGTCGCCGATCCGAAGGCAGGTCCTGGGGAAATCGTTGTCTGTCTGCGCTATGCAGCTTTGAATCGCAGAGACGTATTTGTCCGGCAAGGCCTCTATCCCGGCATACAGGTACCGGCGATTCCTGGGTCAGATGGTGCTGGGGTCATTGCAGAGCTAGGAGAGGGAGTCGAAGGCTTTAAGGTCGGAGATGAGGTCATCATGAATCCTTCGATGGGCTGGGGGGATAACCCGAAATTCCCTGATGTCAATTTCTCTGTACTCGGTGTACCGATTAATGGAACCTATGCGGAATACATCAAAATGCCTGCTGAAAATGTTTTTCCAAAGCCAAAGCATCTTTCATGGGAGGAGGCAGCTGCACTTCCACTGGCAGGCTTGACCGCTTTTCGCGCAGTCGTGACGAAGGGACAAGTACAGGAGAGGGATACGGTCATCATCCCTGGAATTGGTGGTGGAGTGGCTACGGTTGCTCTGCAAATTGCTGCTGCCCATGGTGCAAAGGTATTTGTCACGTCAAGCAGCGATGAGAAAATTGAGCGAGCGATTGCTCTTGGTGCCGCTGGAGGAGTCAATTATAAGAATGAGAATTGGGTGAAGGAACTGAAGAAATTGGCAGGTGGTGCTGATTTAGCGATTGATAGCATTGGCGGCGATACGTTTAAGGACTTAATTACCCTTGCCAATCCGGGAAGCAGGATTGTCTCTTTTGGCTCCACACGCGGTCCGGTCAATAACCTCTTAATGCCTAGGATATTTTTTAAACAGCTTCATATTATGGGGACGACGATGGGATCTCCTAGTGATTTTGCGCAAATGCTGGCATTATTTGAAGAAAAGCAGCTGAAGCCAGTAGTGGATGAAGTATTCCCATTAGAAAAAGCTGAAGAGGCTCATCTGCTCATGGAGCAAGGAAAACAATTTGGGAAAATTGTTCTGGCTATTCAGGAATAATCAATCTCTCCTCTATGCAAATAGACTTGCAAAATTGAAATTTGTTACCTTTTTTTAATTCTCTTCTAGGTAACTTGGTGGTAATATATACGTACTGGTCACAAAATGGAAGACTAGGAAAAAGATCCCCTATTTACCTAAGCAAAACAAAGAGGAGTATTCAAGAAGATGACAAGTAGAAGAGAAAAAAATCGTACAAAAAGACGCAGAAGATTGAGAACTTTACCCATCGTAATCTTCGTAGTCTTACTATTCGTGACAGGCGGTCTTCTTTTGACCTACTTAAACTCAGCTGATGAGACGAAAAATGAAGCTAAGAAAGTTGAAGTTCAGAAGACCAAGGTAACCAAAGTACCCAAATCTACTAAACAACCAGAACCGAAGGAAGAACCAGTGAAGGAAACGACGATTAAAATTAGTGCTGCTGGAGATTTTACAATTGGAACGGATGAATCTTTCGGTTATGATGGGACTTTCGTGCATGAGGCGGATAAAAAGGGGCTCAAACATTTCGTTGGTGGCTTAAATGATATTTTTAAGAACGACGATCTAACAACTGTAAATCTAGAGACTACCTTAACCAATGCAACAAAAAAAGCAGTGAAGAAGTTCCGCTTCAAGGGAGACCCATCCTATGTCCAAATCTTAACACTAGGTGGGATAGAGGCGGTTAATTTAGCCAATAACCATATCCATGATTACCTAGAACAGGGCTACCAGGATACAATCACGAATCTGAAAAAGGAAAATATCGGCTTTTTTGGGTATGACAATAAATATCTGACCACTGTGAAGGACATCAAAATCGGGGCCTTAGGCTATGAGGGTTGGAATGATACGACCGAAATTCGCGGACAGGTCTCGAAGGATATTCAGGAATTACGCGATCAAGGGGCACAAATTGTTCTTGTTCACTTTCACTGGGGTGTAGAAAGACAATACGTTCCAACGGAATCACAAAAATCGTTGGCTCGTTATACGGTGGATGCAGGTGCCGACTTAGTATTGGGTCATCATCCCCACGTTGTCCAGGGGATAGAGGAATATAAAGGGAAATTCATTGTTTATAGCTTAGGAAACTTCATGTTCGGAGGCAATCGAAATCCGAGTGATAAGGATACATACGTGTTCCAGCAAACCTTCCATCTGAAAAATGGGGAACTAACAGATAAGAAGGAAATCAATGTCGTTCCATTTTCTATTTCATCTGTCAAGAACCGCAATGATTATCGACCAACGATGCTTGAGGGTGCTGAGCGAGATCGGGTAAAACAAATAATTATCGACGTTTCCAACAAGATAAATGGCTCCGACTGGCTTAAGTATGAGGAGAAAACAGAATAGTTCCACAAAAAAGATGCCTAAGTGCATCTTTTTTATTTTGAATGATCCGGATCACGATCCCTTTTCAAGAGAGATGATATCTTTGAATGAGAAAAGTTATCACTTTACATGAAGGGGAATAAAAATGAGTGAAATTATAAACAATCGTGAACATCATATCACGCATAAGCATTCAGGAAGCGAAGAACATTCAAGACCTGAAATTGTACCAGGTCATCCTGTTCATACCTTTTTATTAGAAAATCAGGAAATTGCCAAGCTTATCGAAAATAGCTTAAAGCCTCATACTCAAGAATTTGAAAAAGATGATACGTCCGATATTGTGTATCAATTGATTGAAGATTTGAATTTGCTTCTTGATATTGATAAGCATTACAGTCGGAAAGAGAACTTAATTTTCCCTTACTTAGAAAGATACGGCATTCATGGACCGACCAATCATATGTGGAGAATTAATGATTTTATCCGTGATGCAATTAAAAATGCAAAGAAAATGCTGTCTAACTATGATGGAGAAAAAGAAGAAGTTATGAATGCTCTCCACTTTGTCATTGAAGAGGTGCTACACATGATTTACCGTGAAGAGAATATCCTTTTCCCGATGGCACTTGAAAATTTTACAGAGGATGAATGGGTGAAAATTGCTCATGAAAGTGATGAAATTGGATTTTGTTTAATTAGTTCTGTTGAAGAATGGAAACCGAAGCGAAACCAACTTGATGAGAAAGCCTTTACAGAGGGCTACATTAAGTTGGAGACAGGAATCCTATCCTTAAAGCAATTGGAACTTATTTTAAACCATTTACCAGTTGAATTTCCTCCATGGGAGAACGAATTTACTTGAAGGTAGTAGACTAAGAGGGAGTTTCGATTGGAATAGTACGGAAACACGTGTCAAACCTGATGGATCCTTTGATATGAAAATCGAGTATAAATATCGCGAAGACACCCCCTTTATTATTGAGTTTCGACCAAATGATTATCAATGGAATATTATTGAAGAAACCTATGGAGAGAAGGGTCAAAAGCTCGTTGGTGACCTTGTTAAGACCAATTCATCTGGAACTGTTCAGTATATCGAAAAGGAATTCCATCATAAATCAACAGAGCTTCATGTGCCAGATAACGTGGAGTTAATCATCGAGGGCACGGAGGTTAAGATGCTCGTTCCTGATCATGTTCTCTTTGATTTTGACCAATTTGCACTTAAGGAAGAATCGAAAGCGATTTTGAGTGAAATCGGAAAGACCCTTGGGCAATTTGATAAGAACATGGAGGTCTTAATCCATGGTCATACAGACAATGTCGGCGACAGTCAGTACAATCTTGATTTATCAAAGAAGCGGGCTGAGGAAGTGAAGAATTTCCTATTAGAACAGAGCAATCTGGGGAATATTTCATTCTTAACAGAAGGGTTTGGAGAAACCAAACCGATTGCTTCGAATGATGATGAAGCTGGCCAGGCAAAGAATCGCCGCGTAGAAATCGTAATTAATTTGAGATAATCCTATTCTTCTAGATTTGGGGTGAATGAGTATTGAAAAAGAAATTATTTGCACTCGTATGTTTCCTCTTAACTGCTTTGTTGCTGGCAGGCTGTGGTGAAAGTGCAAGCGGAGACAATGCAAAGGCTGATGGAAAGAAAGAAAAGGTTAAAAAAAGTGAGCTTGGAGATTATAACGTATTTTTTGGTGGTGAGGTTGTCGAGGAAGAGGATAAGTTCGTTATAAAAGGAAAGAGCAATTTATTACCTGGCTCAAGAGTAGTTGGAGAGGTATGGGTTTCTGAGGACGAATTATTTGCCGATACAACCGAGCTTGTAGGTGATGATGGTAGCTTTGAAATTGAACTTGAGCATCATAAATTTGGGGAAGCTGAAATCTTTGTCAGGTTTGATTTAGTAGGGGTTCAGGACGACCCGATTAAAAGGCATTATGGGGAGAAAGGGCAGAAGCTAAAAGGACCATTTGTTTATAAACATAAAAAACCATATGATGACATCTATAAAAAGGCTGAAGTAAAGGTGTCCTATAGCCCAGATGAAGAGAACGATCTAAGCTTGAAAGCACCGGAGTGGGAGGAGCTTCCGAAGGATTATGGCGATCCTCGCGTCTGGATTGAGGTCGATGACATTACTGAGGACGGAGAATTTTATTATCTAAAAGGTCGTAGTAATCTTTTGGAAGGCAGCAAGATTCGAGGCAGTTATGGCTGGAATAGTGATGATACTCGAATTCTACCCGATGGTACGTTTAACCTAAAGATTGAATATAAATACTCAGAAGATACCAATTTTGTGATTGAGTTTTCGCCAAGTTCCTCGCAGTGGAATGAAATTGAGGAGGCTTATGGTGCGAAGGGCCAAAAGCTTGTTGGAAACCTGGTCAAGACAAATTCGTCAGGAAGCAGCCAGTTTATTCAATTAGAGGTACCGTGGTCGAAATAATTCTATTGTAACGAACCGCTAAATACAGATCTGTATTTAGCGGTTTTTTTCGTATGTGGATGCTCTGACTTTTGTAGCATTTTGAAGAAATTCATCGAAAAAACACTCGTTAGAGGGTATAATGTTATCTTGTGAGACGAAAGATTTTTGACTAAGGGAGGATATTCAAGATGGAATGGGCGCTTGTAGCTTTATTCACAATAGCGGCTGTACTACTTATTTTTTCATATTATAAGAACAAACAAGCACAAATAGTAGAGCAGCGAGAAATTGATACGATTTACATGACAATGATGGAGGAAATCGGCAAGCTACAAAATCAAGTTCGAAGCCTTGAGCTTGAGAGTGAGATCACCGCTCAAATGACTGGACTTGCGAAGGAAGATCTTCATTTACTGCGTGAATCCTTGGATCTGTACAAAAGAGGCTATACCATTGAAGGGATCGCTGGGAAAATGAAGCTTGAACAACAGGAAGTGGAGCAATTGCTTGAGCCGTACATGTCAAGCAAGAGTGAAGGGAGAAAGGTAGCAAATGAAGCCTAACTTGATCACTAGTTTCGCTGCAGGTCTTTTGCTTAGTGCTACAGTCTGTGGTGCTGTTTACTTTTCAAAGCCAAGCCCAAGTGGAAAAAGCGCCAAACAAGTGGTGAAGGCACCAACTGAAGAGCAAATGAAAGATACATTGTCAAACTCTGGTTACATCATTTTGACAAACAAAGAATGGGAAAAACAGCTGGCAGCGACGAAAGAAGAGAAGCCTCAAAAAGAGACTGAACAGGAAACAAAGGAAACTACAAAAGAAACAATCGTATACCGTACCGTTGTAAATGTGGCACAAGGTATGACCAGTATCGATGTGGGGAACGCATTAGTTCGTGGGAAAATTATAGATAATGCCCGAGATTTTTTCAATGAAGTGGAAAAAAGAGGACTTTCTAATAAACTAAAGCCAGGAACATTTGAACTGGATAGCAACATGACAATGGATGAGGTTATCGCGGTTATATTTAAATAAGATAATGAGATAGAGTGCGATATACAGCATCTATCTCTTTTTTTGTCTAAAAGCAACAATGTTTGAAAAAAGAGCTTAATTAATTTCTCAACTATCTATCGTTATTGATAATGAAAAACCTATTTAAACTATAAAAAACCTTCTAATTATCCTTACACTAATTGTTTGCTTTTTTAATAGAATTACTTTATAATAATTATTGTAATCTACTTTATTTTGGGAGGTATGGTTTGAATGGAAGATAAGAACAAGCAAAGCCAAAAAATGACTACTGCTTTTGGTGCACCAGTACCTAATGACGATGATTCTAAAACAGCCGGTAAACGCGGCCCTCTATTGATGGAGGATTTCTGGTTTCTTGAAAAGCTAGCACACTTTGACCGTGAAGTAATTCCTGAGCGTCGTATGCATGCGAAGGGGTCAGGTGCTTACGGAACATTCACTGTTACAAATGATATTACTAAATATACAAAAGCGGCTCTTTTCTCAGAAGTCGGCAAGAAAACGGATATGTTCATCCGCTTCTCAACTGTTGCTGGTGAGCGTGGCGCAGCAGATGCTGAGCGTGATATCCGCGGAACAGCAATGAAATTCTACACAGAAGAAGGAAACTGGGACTTAGTAGGTAACAATACGCCTGTATTCTTCCTAAGAGATCCGAAGAGATTCCCTGATTTAAACCACGTGGTTAAGCGTGACCCAAGAACGAATATGCATAACCCACAATCCAACTGGGATTTCTGGACTTCATTACCAGAAGCTCTTCACCAAGTGACGATTGTCATGAGTGATCGTGGAATTCCAGCTAGCTACCGTCATATGAATATGTTCGGAAGCCATACTTACAGCATGTTCAATGCTGACAACGAAAGAGTTTGGGTGAAATTCCATTTCTATACAGAGCAAGGAATTAAGAACCTAACTGACCAAGAAGCAGAAGAATTAGTTGGTAAGGATCGTGAAAGCCACCAAAGAGACCTCTATGATTCAATCGAAAAAGGTGACTATCCAAGATGGAAAATGTACATCCAAGTAATGACAGAAGAGCAAGCGAAGGAATTACCTTATAACCCATTTGACCTAACAAAGGTTTGGTACAAAAAGGACTTCCCTCTAATCGAGGTTGGGGTAGTAGAATTAAACCGTAACCCAGAGAACTATTTTGCTGAAGTAGAGCAAGCAGCATTTGCTCCAACAAACATCGTTCCTGGTATCGGATTCTCACCTGATAAAATGCTTCAAGGACGTCTATTTTCTTATGGAGATGCACAGCGTTACCGCTTAGGAGTGAACCATTGGCAGATTCCTGTTAACTATCCTAAGAATGCGAAGAACTTCAACCCATACCACCGTGATGGGGCAATGAGAATCATGAATACTGTTCAAGGTAACAACATTACCTACAGTCCAAACAGCTATGGTGAATGGCAGGATTCCAAAGAGCATCAAGAGCCAGAGCTTGCGATTGATGGTGGAGGAAGCTACTGGGATTTCCGTGAAGACGACGATCTATACTATGAGCAACCTGGTAAGCTATTCAACTTGATGACTGATGAACAAAAGCAAAGATTATTCGAGAATACAGCTAATAATATGCAAGGAACGACAAAGGAAGTTCAGTTGAGACATATTAACAACTGCTACAAGGCAGATCCTGCATATGGTGAGGGTGTGGCAAAAGCACTTGGAATTTCTCTAAGTGAAGTAGAAGCAGCTGGAGCGAAAGCTTAATATTTTTTCAAAAAAAGGAGGAATTACGAAAATCAACGGAACAGCATACAAATGGTTATTTCAAAACAATCAACAGAATTCATCATTTGGACAAGAATCATGCGAAAAGTGTGATTTATAATATAAAATCTCAAAAAAAATTGTGCTATCCTCAACATGTACAAAATTTATCGTATTAGGAGGAAACAGCATGAGTACAAGTTGTTCAAATTTAACAGATGGGAAAGCCATCGTTGATCACGTTAAATTCAAGAAAAAGGATCATATGGCACCAAAGGTCAAGCATGAAATAAACTGTGATTGCGGTGAAACCTTTGTATTTGAGCGCGTGATTATGAATTGCCCAAACTGTGGAATGACTTATGCCGTCACTCCATGTAGCTCAGCCGACATTAACAATATTAAGCAGGCAGGAATTCGATATGCCTAAAGAATGGAAGCAAATCTCTTAAATTGGAGGTTTGCTCTTTTTTTGCGGTTTGAAGCAAAAAAATTTGTTTCCCTAACCACAATTGATAAGATAGGAGTGAAATTGATTTTTTTCTACGGATGTTAATTTTGGAATGGCCCTAGTGCCGTCCATTCCGTTTCAAATTTGGTTCACATTACGCAATACATAGAGTAACTGGGCCTTTCCTCCCTCATTTAAATTGTTAAGTAGTAGGAACATCAATTTCTTTTAATATGTATTGCTCAGTATCAACAAAATTGTGAAAAGCCCAGTGATTCACCAATAGAAAGGACATGAAAAAATGGCAAATATTCATATACCTGTATCCGTCTTGAATCTCGTTCCTATTCGTCAGGGACAAGGTGCAAAAGAGGCCATTGAAGCGATGGTTGATCTTGCACAGGCCACAGAAGATATGGGCTATACTCGTTACTGGATTGCAGAGCATCATAATTCAGAGACACTGGTCAGCTCTGCAACATCCATATTAATAAAACATGCGTTGGAGAATACCGCGAAGATTCGCATCGGTTCCGGTGGTATCATGCTGCCGAACCATTCCCCTTTGGTAGTGGCAGAGCAATTCGGAACGATGGCAACGATATATCCGAATCGTTTGGATTTGGGGCTTGGTCGGGCACCAGGGACGGATATGCTGACAGCTAGCGCCTTAAGACGTTCTAAAAATGATTCTGTCTTTACCTTTCCTGAGGATGTCAATGCACTGCTTACTTATCTTGGTCCGGAGGAACGCCAAGGCTATGTGAAGGCTTTCCCAGGTATTAATACAAATATTCCAATCTACATTCTCGGATCTTCAACGGATTCAGCCTATTTAGCAGCAAAGCTTGGCTTGCCTTATGTATTTGCTTCCCATTTTGCCCCAAGATATATGGAGGAAGCGATCTCGATCTATCGCAGTCGTTTTGAGCCGTCTGAGTATTTATCTGAACCTTATATGATAGTCTGCTTAAATGTGATCGGCGCTGAAACTGATGTGGAAGCACAATTCGAGTTAACGACGATGCAGCAATTTTTCTTAAATATCGTCCGCGGAACGAAGAATCCCTTGTCTCCTCCAGTAGAAAGCATGGATGGTATCTGGACTCCGGCTGAAAAGGAAATGGCCTCAGGTATGACAAGTGTATCTTTTGTAGGAAGCAAAAATACCATTCGGGAACAGCTAACCGCATTTCAAGAGAAATATGATATCAATGAAATTATGGCAGTTTCTTATATTTTTGACCCAGATAAGCAAAAACGTTCGTATGAGATTCTAAAAGAAGTCGTGGATGGAAAATGAACCTCTCATCAATAAAGTGACGCATATTGTGGTGAACATATAATCATAAACGACAAAGCAGGATGGTAATAGCCATCCTGCTTTGTTTTGGGAGTCACTTTATTTTTTTGCTAGCTTCTCAAGAAGAATTTCTTTAGCCAAGGTTTCTATCAAACTATTTGGACCTTTCGCATCGAGTCCAACCTCCCAAAGCATCATTCCACCAAACCCATGGGAGAGGGCCAATTCTGCTTTTTGGCGGACTGCTGCCGTACCATTATAATGATAAACGGTTCCGTTTAGGTAACCGCAATCGACAGCTCCTTATTCTTTTGATCGAGCGTTTGATTTAGATCTTTCATAAAGGTAGCCAGATTTCTAGCATCTTCAAGCGTCCGTGGATGCTCAAAATCAATGTCAATTCCATCTAAATTCTCCTGATCTACTATCTTATTAATCTCTTTAATGAACCTTGTCCGCTTTTCGGCTGAAGAGATCGCCTCCCTGAAGTACGGATAGGACTCACCACCTTGAATATTGTACCAGCCACCAATCGCTAGTATAGCCTTTGTGTCTGCTTCATGGGCTTTCGAAACAACCGTTGTTAAATTTTGCTCCGCCATTTCTCCATTCAATAAGAGTCCTCCATCATTTGTCGGATGAGCAAAGGAGAATATTACATGGGTTAAATCACGGTAGGGAACCATACTTGGATCACGATAGTCCTGCAAATAGCCTAATAGAACCTTTTCCTTCGTTTCTTTGAATCTAGGTATTTGCTTTTGCTCTGTATGGACCGATGATTGTGGGAGTTCACTATTTGATATATTCTGTGAATCCTCATGTGGAAATCGGGTCCCAGTTAAAAAGCCTCCAATAAAGGTAATACAAATTACCAGAAAAAGGAGGAGATTCCGTTTGATCATTGCTGTTTTCCTCCAATTAATCGTATTCCTTCTTACTTTATCAGAAAAATAATTGCTAAAGTGGAGGTAATTTATGCATGTTAGGGAACTGAAAAATTCCCTGTACATTCAAAAAAAATGGATAAGCAATTTATCCTAAATGGCACATACATATATGATTAAGGTCTTTTTTTATAGTGCCTTATTTTTATCTGTGAGTAATTTCAGACTAGAGGCAGAGGAAGTGATTCGAATGCGTTATATTCTGAGAATTTGTGGGATATTTCTGCTCTTTTTCTTCTTTCAGTCGTTCTCTGTAATCGTTTTGGCTAGCACAGATCGTACTAGTAATTTCTCTTCAATCGATGTCAGGCTCACTAATCTTCCCTGGTGGATATATGGAATTATTCTTGTGGTATTGATAGGTCTTGTTTTTGTTCTTTTAAGGAGAAAAAATCAGGATTTACAGAATCGCATTCCTATCAGGAGGGAAGAGCCTATAACAAAACGCAGGGAAAATCCAACCATCATTCCTGGAAATGCCCAGACAATAGGCAGTCGCGACGAGCAGCAGGATGCTTTCGGATTTTCGGATATTTATGATGATGCATTCATGCAAGAATTTGGTGTATTGGCTGTACTGGCAGATGGGATGGGTGGTCTACATGGAGGAAGGGAAGCCAGCCATGTTGCCGTTCAGGGCTTCCTAGACCATTACTCACAGTCTTCAGCCATTCCTTCTATTCCCCAAAAGCTTATTTCATCTCTAGATGCTGCGAATCAGTCCGTTCTACAATTTGCCCGTGAACAACGGTTGTTAGGGAATGTAGGGACTACTCTTGTCGCAGCGGTGATTTTTCAGCATGAACTTTATTGGATCTCTGTCGGCGACAGTCGCATTTACTTAATGCAGGGCGAATCGTTAACTCAGCTCACGAACGAACATAAATATGCAACAGAATTGGAGAAGAGAGCGGCCTTAGGAGAAATCAGCGAGGAGGTGGCAAAAAACGATCCGCAAAGAGAAAGCTTAACTAGCTTCCTAGGTTTGGAGAAGCTTGAGCAGGTAGATATTTCTGAAAAATCGATTTCCCTTCAAAAAGGAGATTCAATCATTCTTTGTAGTGATGGGGTCTATGGTTCATTATCGAACGACGAAATCTTGGAGGTCTGTCGGTATTTACCTACTCAAGAGTCAGCAGAGGAGCTAATTACACTTGTGTTATCTAAAAAAATCGTGAACCAGGACAACGCAACAGTCGCAATCCTTACTATCGATTAGTAGGGTCCAATCACAAGGTACTGCTTCATAAGCAAGGGAGCGGGCAGTACATTCCTAAATAAAAAATGCCACAATTTTAAACGGAAAGAGGGGAATGGATGGTGTTGCAAGGTATCAAAGAAAAAGGAAGGAATGTCTTAAAGTCCGCTTGGATCTTTTTTTCGCTTGTCCTGCTTTTATGCGCTGCAATTCCTGTCTCGGCCGAGACCCGTTCAATTGATGAACTCCGAAATAGTGTCGTTAGGATTATCTGCTATGGCACTGATGGGGGGATCTATATAGGGTCGGGATTTGCGGTTGGAAAAAGTGAGCCGGTTCGCCATATCGTTACAAATTACCATGTGATAGAGCCTAATCCAGAGGGCGTCACCATTTTGCTTTCAAAAGAGGACCAAATTGAAGCAAAGGTGATTGCTTTTGATCAGGTAAAGGATATTGCCGTGTTGCAATTAACCCAGGATTTGTATAAAAGACCGCCGATGGAAATTGGCGATAGTGAGACCGTGAAAGCAAGTGATGATGTCTATGCTCTTGGATTTCCAGGTGATGCCGATCTAATTGATGATACTCCTTCCGGCGATCCTGATGATGTCACCATCACAAGGGGAATTATTAGTAAAATCTCGACTCAGGGCGGTCGAGGAATCTTTCAGGTCGATGTCAATATTAATTCTGGAAACTCTGGAGGGCCGCTCTTAAATGAAAATGGGCAAGTCATAGGGATCAATACCTTCAAGGTAACCTCGGCATCAGGCATCAATGGTGCTGTCCGGATCGATGAGTTAATCCCCATTTTAGAATCACGAGGGATTGATTATTTAACAGGAAGCGTAGAAAAAACCGTAAACAAATCCCTCAATTCTCCCCAGGACCACTCAAATAAACTCATCTGGATTCTTACGATTGCTGGTGTCGGTTTCCTCGTTCTGATCATCCTGGTGTTGATCGTGGTCATGATGATTAGGAAGAAAGGCAATAGGCAACATCCGATTTCAAATCAATCTTCCCCTGTTCCACCTCCCCGTGTTAATGGTACGAAACCTGTTCTGATAGGTGTAACGGGATATTTTGCCGGTCAAACGCTCGAACTGGATCGAGGGGGCTTAACCATCGGGCGTGATGCTAACCAATGTCAGCTCATTTTTCCACCTCATATGGAAGAGATCAGTAGGAAGCACTGCACACTTCGGTTCGATGAGGTTAATTATACCTTTATGATCGAGGATAGCTCCTCGAACGGAACCTTTTTACAGTCTGGGGAAAAAATCCCGGAGCGGAAAATGACTGTATTACGTTCAGGTGATCGTTTTTATATAAGCTCTCGAGAAAATACATTCGAAGTTCGACTGGAGCGACTGTAATGCGCTTTTCTACAGCCATGCTTTCTGAGAAGGGTGGAAGAGAGGTCAATCAGGATTATTGTGATTTTCTAGTAGTTAGGGATCGCGGAATATGGGCTTTAGCTGACGGCTTAGGAGGCTCTCAGGGCGGGGAAATTGCAGCAAGGCTCTCTGTTCAAACGATGTTGGAACAAGTTGATGAGGAGCCCATCCTCTTGATCAAGGGTGGCTTAGCGGAGGCACAACGTCTTCTCCATGAAGAGCAAAAAAGATCACCGTTAAGACGATCGATGAGGACCACCCTCGTTGTTCTTGTTTGCAGTGGGGCTTCCGCCTATTGGGCCCATGTCGGTGACTCGAGACTGTATCATTTTAGAGCAGGAAAGCATATCTCACAAACAAAGGATCATAGTGTATGCCAAGCACTTGTTAATGCTGGTGAAATTTCACAAGAAGATATTCGATTTCATGAGGATCGGAACCGTCTATATCGGGTATTGGGCACAGAAGGTGAAGTGAAAGCAAGCATTAGGGAGGATGGGATACAGATTGAGCAAGGGGACGCATTTTTATTATGCTCTGATGGTTTTTGGGAATATGTGACGGAGGACGAGATGGTTAGAACAATAGAAAGCGCCTCCTCTCCTTCTGAGTGGCTTGAGGCGATGGAGTCAATTCTTAAATCGCGAATTTTAGAAAGACATGATAATTACAGTGCTCTCGCTGTTTTTGTAGAAAAAAATACAACAATGTGATGGGGTGAAAAAATGGCGGGGTATGAGCATCTTTGTTTAGGATGCATGGCAGATATTGGATCAGAATCAATTTGTCCCCACTGTGGCTGGAAGGTAGGCACAGCAGCAGAAGCACCACAGCATTTGCCGCCAGGAACGATTTTACAGGAAAAGTATCTTCTTGGAAGGGTGCTCGGTCACGGAGGCTTCGGCATTACCTATTTGGCTTGGGATTTGAACTTGAATATGAAGCTTGCAATCAAGGAGTATATGCCCCGTGACTTCGCGACGAGATCTGCAGATCAAACGATGGTTTCGGTTTTTTCCGGGGATCACGAAACCCATTTTGAAAATGGGCTCAGGAATTTCCTTGATGAAGCGAAGACGGTAGCCCAATTTAGTCACCATCCTGGCATTGTGGGGGTTCGGGATTTTTTTAGGGAGAATGGAACGGCTTATTTGGTGATGTACTATCTGGAAGGGATTGATTTCAAGCAGTATTTGGAATCACAGGGTGGTAAAATTCCCTATCAAACGGCCCTTAGAATCATGATGCCTGTCATGGATGCTTTAAGAGAGGTTCACCAAACAGGAACTTTGCATAGAGACATCAGTCCTGATAATATCTACATCACAGCTGAGGGACAGGTCAAAATCTTAGATTTCGGAGCTGCACGCCATGCCATTAGTGAATTTAGTAAAAGCATTTCCGTTATCTTAAAGCCTGGATATGCCCCCGAGGAACAGTATCGCAGCAAGGGAAAACAAGGTCCATGGACGGATATTTATGCGACAGCGGCTACTCTGTATCGGGCAATTGTCGGGGAGGTGCCACCAGAATCCCTTGATCGCCTAGAGGAAGATTCCATCGTCCCACCATCCTCTTTAGGCGTGGATATTCCAAAGCATGCAGAGGCTGCATTATTAAAGGCTTTATCATTAAGGGCAGCAGACCGGTTTCAAACAATGGAGGAGTTCCAGCAGGAGCTTTTGAAGGAAATGGATTTAAATGAGGAGCAGAATGTGACAGAGCCTCATCATCAATTTAAGACCGTTCCATCGGCGAGTGAGGCAAATATGCCAAAAAAGAAAAAGCCGATTTCTAAATGGGTTTGGATTGGTGGGGGTGCAGCAGTTGTCGCATTTTTATCGGTCGGGATTTTGGTCGTATTATTCTTAATTGGTTTGATGTTTGGAGGAGAAGAGCTAGCAAACTCTCCAGATCCTAGCACCAAGAAGAATCAAGCGATTGAAACTTTAAAGGAGCTTACGGTTCCAAACCTTGTCAACGCTTATGAGAAGGACGCAAAGGCTTTACTCACAAAAGAGGGCTTAAAGCTTGGAGAAATTACCTATGTCGAAAGCTTGTATGTGAAAAAGGGAGTTGTAACAAAGCAATCAATGGCTGCTGATGAGAAGATTAATGCAAACGATGCCATTAATCTAGAAGTAAGCAAAGGAATTGAACTCCCTATGGATGAGGAATCGATAAAGACACAGCACCTAGACATTGTCTATGATTATTGGGACGAAGGCTATAAATTAAACGAGGAACAGGACTATTTGGGTGCTCTTAAGTATTATATTCATGCTAGAGATATGGCAGAGATTATCTATAAAATGGATGGGAATTTTGATGCCCAGTATTCGATGGGTGTCTTAGATCGGAATATAACGTTGATGAAGCGAGTCTTAGGATATTATGAGTTTGCTCTAGCAGATATCGAATCAAGCGTAGCGATTCTAGAGGATTTACTGACAAAGGATCCTGTATTTAAAAAGGATCACAGTGAGCTGGCCAATTCCTACGGGGAGCTCTCCCATATTCAGTTCTTAAATCAAAGGCCAAATGATGCGATTACGTCAGCTAAAAAATCAATAGCCATCAATCCTGAAAAACTACTCTTTAAAGTAAATCTCGCCCATGCTTATTTATTTGCTGATGAGTTTGATTCTGCTGTATCACTTTATAAACAGCACCAAGAAGAGCTTGTGAATGACACGCAATCTTTTAAAGACGTTGTCTTAGAGGACTTTAAGTATTTCAAACAGGAAGAAATTCAACATCCTGATATGGAAAAAATAGAGAAAATGTATGCGAGTCCAGAAGCAGAAGTCTACACGGATGAGGATGAAATCCATATTACTATCTATGCCAATGGATTCGCGATTGAGGACGAGAATGTCGATAGTTATATGGTTACGATTGATCCCAATTCACCTGGTTACGCAGCGACTGAAAAAAGCATCAGTGATTTATTTGCAACCTATGATCAGTTTGTCGTTACCATTGAGAATATCGAAGTATTAGAGATTAATGGAGATGCTGCCAAGGCTAAGGTGGTCCAGGTGATCACCTATACAGATGGAACACAAAACTATGAATCTAAGAGTACGATGACCCATCATTTAGTTCGATCAGACGGACTTTTTAAGTGGCTAATTTCGTCTACAGATGTTGAAGGAGGGTAAAAGGTGAAGCGCTGTACCAACGGTCATTACTACGATGAAGCGAAGCATAGCTTTTGTCCCCATTGCGGGGTCAATATTGATTTGAACCTTGGGGTGACGATGCCAAAACGATCAATAGATGATGACCTTTCCAAAACAAAAGCATTATTTCCAAGTGGAACGGGGCAAAAAACGCCCCCCTCACAAAATGACGGGAAGACAGTCGCAGTTTTTCGAAAAGAAATGGGAATCGATCCCGTTGTCGGCTGGTTGGTATGTATTGAGGGGGCAAATAAAGGCAAAGATTACAGAATTCACAGTGAACGGAATTTCATTGGACGATCCGAGACCATGGATATTGTCATTGATGGGGACGATACCATTTCGCGTGAAAATCACGCCATCATCAGCTACAGTCCGAAAAAGAGGCTTTTCCGGATCTACCCCGGTGATTCTAGAGGGCTTGTCTACTTGAACGATGAGGAGGTCATTACGGCGGATGAACTAAAGATGTACGATATTATTGAAATTGGGAAAACAAAGCTTATGTTCGTTCCGTTTTGTGGTGAGGGATTTGAGTGGAATGAAGAAGGAATGAAGAAGGGGTGAGACCCATGATTGGTCTTGCCCTTTCTCCATTCTTTACAGGCTGAAGCGCTGCATGCCATAATGTTGATATCTGGATCGGGAAGAGCCCTTCCAAAAAGAACGCAACAAAAGGTGGTTTAACCATGACAAAGGTCGGTTTAGTAATGAGGAAAATTCAGTTCACGGAGGCTCAGGGTCCGCGCATATTTGCTGAGCGTCTGAAAGCGTTAGGGAAAGAGCTTGGTGTGGAAATCGTATTTATTTCACCGGAGCGTCATGTGAGCGGTTATGATTGGATTCAGGGCTATGAGCATGAAAAAGGTGATTTGGTGAATTATGATATTGTACTGGACCAAATCTATTCGCAAAACATTGAACATGTGATTTATACGGTGTCAGGCTTTACATACTTGAAAATGTTTTTGAAAAATAGTGTGCTGTTCCCACATAGCTTTCCTGACCCTGCTTTGACTGGTTATGAAATGATGAAGCCCTTTTATCAAATCGTTGATAAAGCAATTGTCCAAACAGAATTTTTGAAAAGGGAAATGGCGAGGAATTTTGGAGTTGAAGATGTCTCCGTGATCCCAATCGGCTTCAATGAAGAGCTGGCGCATCAATATTATGATCCAAGTCAGGTTGTAGACAATCGAATTCTCTGGATTGGAAGGGACGAGGAGAATCGACGACCGGATTTAGTCATTGAATATGCAAAGCAAAATCCCGATAAAGAGGTGTACATGGTTTTTGGCGGGGAGCGCTATCGTGAGAGCATGAAGAAATATGACATACCAAGCAATATTAAGCTGCAGTTTGCCTTAAAGCAGGAAGAGATTTTTGAATTGATGAATTCAGCGAAGGTGTATTGGAGCTGCTCGAGATTTGATACCTTCGCAATGCCATTAACCGAGGCGCTGGCGATGGGAAAAATCGTTGTCAAGCCCGAACATCCTTGCTATGATCATATTTCTGCCAAGTATTCTTTTTCTGGAAATGAAAAGAATTGGTTTGAGCTTGTCAATATGGCTGCTGCTGTGCCAATCAAGGCCTCCCAAGAAAATAGAGACTATGCATTTGAAGCCTTTTCAAGCACGGTGATGAAGGAAGGATACCGGAAATTTTTTGCTGAATGGTTGAGGAGCTGAAAGACAAAACCCACCTCGATTGGTGGGTCTTGTCTTTTTAGTCTAATTCATTAAGAATGTTCTCAATCATCCTTTTATCTATGGGACCGACAATTTTCTTTGATATGATTCCATTTGAATCAATGAAATACGTGGTTGGGATGGTAAAGGCTTTATATTTGGCCGATAGCTTTCCATTTTTATCTAAAAGAACTGGAAACGAGAGACCATACTCCTCAACAAATCTCTCAATCTCGTCGTAGCCATTATCCATATGAGTTAAATTAACCGCTAATATTTCAACTTCTTCATCTTGACGGTTCTCATAGAAATTTTGCATATGAGGCATTTCTGCTTTACAAGGCGGACACCAGGTCGCCCAAAAGTTTAAGATGACCTTTTTCCCTTTATAATCGGATAATTTTACAGAGCCACCTGCTAAGGTTGTCATGGTAAAATCAACAGCTGGATGACCTTCCTTTACCACTAACTCGCTTTTCTTAGGTTCCTCTTTAGAAGGGTTCTTCTCTATCTGCTCCTGCATCACAGCATCTTTAGCTTCTTTTTGTGCGTTTACAAAGTTCACGATGACGATCCCGATTGCTAATAGCAAAATGGCGATTGGGATCATTTTTTTAATCAGGATAAAAATCTGAGCCTTATTTGTAAATGAAAAACCATATTTTTTTCGAACGTATAAGAGGAGATAAAGGGAAACGACTACGAGGCCGAGAATATGACCAATCCTTCCTCCATTAAAATAAACAATCGATAGCGGCGTATCGAGAAAAAGTGAAAAATTTAATGGGATATAGGTAAGCTTCCAGGTCAGTAAGTAAAAAATGAAGCTATTCCAATACCAATCTCCAATCCTTTTCCTTGAAATAAGTCGATAAAGAAGTGCGATCGTAAATATGCCAATGACTGCGGCCAGCCAAACTGCCGGAATGGTTATTTTACCAATGGTTATGTATGTCATTCGAATCACCCTATACGTTATTTGAGGAAATATTTACTTAAGGAAACCATAACATTTGAATAAGGCTCACGCACGAAAATAGCTCAGTTTTAGCTGGAAACCAAAAAGCGATGGAGTAGGAGTTTTTAAGATGCCCCCACAGTAAGGATGTGGGGGCAATTTTCATACCATGTTAGATAGAGTTCGTTTCTGGTTTATACATTTTGTAGAGTAGGACATAACAGGCTCCACCGATTAATGCACTGCAAAGAATGATGCCAAAAATACCAATCGGGTGAATCCATTCAGACAGAAAGACTGTTATAGGCGCCAAAAATCTTCCCACTGTAAATTGCAGTCGAGACGCTCCCATGTACTGCCCTCTTGCACTTGGTGAGGCATAACCACTGATAAAATTATTGAGGACAGGGGAACGGACAATTTCTCCAAAGGTAAAAATAATCGTAAACAGGAAGAGCAGCCAAATATTTGCTGTGAATCCTATGAGGAACATTCCGAACCCAGCCAATACAGCTGAAAGGATAAATACATTTCGATCACTCCATTTTCTAAATCAGCTTGTAACAGGCACAACAAACAATACAAATAGAAGACCGTTCAAGCCTAATACCCAACCTAGAATTTGATTGCTATCAAGCATCAGCGACGAATCGTCCGATGCAAAAAGTGTTTGTGCGGGGACATATTCTGTAATGTAAATAGCTAAGTACAAATCTAGCTGCATAATGGCGATAACCGAGAAAATCCCACCCATCAGGTACAGGAGAAAGATCTTGTCACGAAAAATGAATCGGTAGCTTTTCCATTGGCTTTTCATTGAATTTCCATTCTTCATTCCTTTAGTTTTTTCAGGCATTGATTCACGGACTTTGAAGTAGATCGCCATTGTAAATAGCAGCATCACCATGGCGCAGGCCCATAACAGTTCATTGCGATAATGAAAGAAGAAGAATGCTCCTATAGCTGGACCTAACACAGCTCCAATATTATTTGCCGTAATAAAAGTGGCAAATACTTTTCTTCGGTCTATTTCTGGAACAAGATCGGCCACCATCGCGTCACTAGCAGGCCCATATAGCCCGCCACCTAATCCAATCCCAATGAATGCAAGATAGCTTAACCAAGGGGAACTGGTTAGGGCAAATAGGGCGAACATAATCGCTCGCATTAGTGAGCCCACCAGCATTACCTTTCTTCGACCAATTTGGTCAGCTAAGCTTCCCCCAGCCATATTGCTAATCATGATGATTAATGGGGGGATGGTCATTAATATGCCAGCCATTCGATTTCCTAAAGCGTCACTGAAATAGACCACCATGAACGGAAAGTACATCCAATAAAACAAATTAAAAAGCGCTTCTCCAGCTAATCGAATTTTTAAATTACTATCCCATAGTCGCAGCTTCAAATGATCCCTCATTTCTTTTGTTTTTTTCTTGAGGATCCTTGTTTCTGAGAATTACCGGCCCGGTTACTAAAATATAGAATATTTTGAAGAGTAAATATAGACTTATATTTTGTTTTAATTTATAATATTAATATGGAAATCAAGGATAATGACGTTCTAATTTAGATGCGACATCAATAGAACGTATGTACGGAGGCGCTCGTTTTGGAGGGTCTTTTTTATTTTTGTTTGGTGTTTTGCGATAATCATAATCAGCATATCTAAATAAGTATATAAGGAATAGAGCAATTTCGAAGGAGTGGTACAGAATGGACAGACATATACTTGCAATTTCTGGTGGTGGCTTTTCTGAGGAAGACAAAGCCTATATTGATGAATATTTACTAAAAATACCTCGGAAGCGGGAACCATTAAAAATTGGTTTTCTTGCTACGGCAAGTCATGATGCTGAGGGTTACATAAATAAGTTTTACGATGCTTTTCAAACCGAACAGCCGAGCCATCTTACTATTAAGGATTTGGAATCCCCAAATATTCAAGAAGTTGTAAATACTTTAGATCTTGTGTACGTAGGTGGTGGAAACACTCAATATATGCTTGAGATTTGGAAAAAAACAAACTTTGACATGGTATTGAAAAGAGCTTATCGAAACGGAGTAATTTTAGCTGGTATAAGTGCGGGGGCGATGTGTTGGTTTGAAACCTGTTATAGCGAAAAAACGGACCAAGGATACGAAGAATTTGAAGGGTTAGGAATTTTAAAAGGGAGTCTTTGTCCTCATTATAATGATGAAGAACGTCGTATGGCATTCGATAACTGGGCAACTACGCAAACAAACAGGACTTTATATACATTAGAGGATAATGAAAATTTACACTTTAAAAATGAACAGTTGATAGCGAAAATTATTACCTAACGAAGCTGTACACTGCTAAATAACATAGGTGCAACTGTAAGTTAACAAAGTGCAACTGCCAATGTATAGAATGTTAGTTATTGTTTTCATATAATTTGAGTATCAAACGAAGGGAGGAGTTCTTATATGACATTTGGCGAAAAGCTTTTTAAACTTAGAAAAGAAAAAGGCTTATCCCAAGAAGCCTTGGCTGAGAAATTGAACACGACAAGGCAAGCCGTTAGTAAATGGGAAAATAGTCAGGGTTTCCCAGAAACTGAAAAACTACTAATGATTGGAAATATTTTTGAAGTATCGATTGATTACTTGCTAAAAGACACCGCTGAACAAAGTAATGAGAATGAAAAGGGTTATTATGTAAGCAAGGAAATGGCAGAGGGGTATCTTGTTTCTCAACATAAAACTTCAAAATACCTTTCTATGGGATTTAGTCTTCTCATTTTATCAACCATACCTTTTTTTGTTTTTAGACAAGAGCCCATAATTTATGCGATCCTAATCATTATGATTGCTGTCCTTGGGATTGGAGCTGTAACAGCCGGTTTTATTGAAGAAGATCGTTATACAATACTCAAAAAAGAATCTCTGATATTTGATCAAAATTTTCTTAAAGAAATGAAAGCAAGATACGAAGATATGAAAAATAAGTACGCTGTCTTAATGATCATTGGGATATGCTCTATTGTTGCTGGTGGGATCGCCTTCTTATTAGTAAAAAAGGAATTTGTTCCGTCAGACGTTTTGATGCCTTATTATCCAATCTTCATCGCTTTCATTGCCATTGGGGTCTTCATTCTCATACGTACATTATCAGTTATAGATGCATATAGAATATTGGTGAAAAATGAAGAACATATGAAACGTTTAAGTAATAGTATGATGAAAAAAGTAAAAAAGAGATTAGAAAAGTCTTTATAAAAGTAAATGAAACCTTTACATACAGAGGTTTCGTGAAGGAATACGATTGGTGCGTTGATCCAAGGACTGACGCTCTTTTTTTGAAATTTATCGATAGGGAGGAAATTGACAGATGTATCTTGAATATTGAAGCAAAAAAAGTAACTGAGGGGTATGTTTATGTTATCTGATATAGAATTGATGAGACTTCATGTGAAAGCATTATTTAAACACAATAGCGAAAATCGAATGACTGTAGTCAATGAACCGCCCTATGATGCTGCACCGTTGATTTTTATGGGGGCTACCAAGGATGGTAATGTAGTAAGGTATTCGAATTCGTTAGATGTGGACATTGTTGAGAGAATGGAACAAGTCGTAAGGACAGATCCCACTGATTTAGTTGAACTAATTAAGGTGCTGAGCGCAGGTTATGAATTAAAGAATATATCTTTTGGACCGGCATATGCCTTTCCCAAAATCAGGGAACAGACTAGCACAAAAGCAATGAAAGTAACTTATGAAAATAGAGAAATATTGAAGCCTCATTTCCCGTATACCTTTGAGGATTTCGAATACAAGCAGCCTTGTTTTGTGATCTTTGAAGATGACAGAATAGTTTCTATTTGCTGTAGTGCAAGACAGACCTCGAAAGCTGACGAGGCAAGTGTATTTACACATGAAGATTATCGAGGCAAAGCTTATGGTTTAGATGTTACGAATGCCTGGGCCAAAGAGGTACAGAAACAAGGACGAATTGCCCTATATAGCACTTCTTGGGACAATTTTGCATCTCAATCATTAGCGAGAAAACTACATTTGGTCCAGTATGGAACCGATATTCATATGAGCTGATTTAAAACTTTTTTGTGAAAAATCATACACAAGGCAACTGAGCTATTCTTCAAGAAGGAGAATAGCTCTTTCTTATGGAAGTAAAGGATCAGGAAATGGGAAGTATGTGGAAAGGAAGAATGAATGATGAAGGATCGGCTTTTTAAGTGTATGTTAACAATGCTATTCCTGAGTGGTAGTACATTGATTTTTCCTAATAATATTTACGCATGTAGCTGTGTTGGTATTGAGCCTGCAGAGGCATTCGAAAAGTCAGAAGCTGTCTTCTTAGGAAGAGTATTGAATACTAAACCAGAACAGGTGCACGACGGGGTTACTGTGAGTTATAGGACTGCAAATCTTTTTGAAGTTACTCAAATTTGGAAAGGAACTCACCAATCTCAAATGCTCGTTTTTGACAATGGATATGTAGAATCATGCGGGATAGGATTTGAAGAAGGGAAAACCTATCTTGTATATGCTTCTAAAAATGAAAATGGTGAGTTTCGGACAGGTTTATGTAGCCGCACTGAGGAAGCTTCAAAAGCAGGGGAAGATTTGAAGTTTTTAGGTCAAGGAAAGGAAATGAACCATTCAAGTGAGGTAAATAAAACGATAAAGAAATATGATATGGAAATTTTCATTGGAGGAATTATTGTTGTGTTCATGCTCGCTTTATTCATTTTCAAAAAAGGCAGACAGAAGCATCGATAATTTGATGCCAGTGTATGAGGTTATGAACCAAACAACTGAATAAGCGAAGATGTTACCTTGACGGAACCAGAAGGAGCTTGTACTACTGATGCAACACCAAGAACATTTGTAATCCAAATAAATAAAGAACTATCCAAAGACATAGAAAGCATTGTGATTGTCGAAAGTGGAGTAGAAACAAGGGTTCCTTTTTAAAATGGAATGATAAAGAATTTTCACCCTATAAAATTCGTAGTCAGTTATTTGAATCTATTATAAAATAATATCAGAGAATTCATTTGTCTAGAAAAAGGTGAAATAGATGGTCAAATTAAAGATTACGGAATTAAAAAAAGAGTTAAAGCAAATGGAGAACAAAGAGCTAATTGAGGTGATTTCAGAGCTTTATAAAAAAATTCCTGATGTCCAACATTATTTGTCCACTAGATTCATAGGAGAAGATGCCGTACAAAGTCTATACGAAAGTGCAAAAAAGAAGATCAAGGATGAGTTTTTTCCAGACCGTGGGTTTGGCAAAAATGGAGTCGGTTGGGGCTATCACGATGAATTATGTGATATTTATTTTTCGATGGGATGAGGAAGAATAAGTAGTTAGGAAGAGTTATATGGCTAAGAAGAAAAAAAGAGGACATTACTGTAAAGGTTGTGGCACAAATCTTCCCAATGAAAAGTTTACAGGAAAAGGTCGGAAACAACATATATGTAAGGATTGTAAGAAGTCAGGGTTTGATATCTTAGATTTCGAGGAAGATGAATTTGATTTTGAGGAGTGGGATGATTGGAGTTTCAATCCTTACGAAGACAGGGTATCTATTTCTCTACCTGATGAGTTTGCGGATCAACTAAGAGTGATAGCTGGTGAAAAGTCTCTGGAGGCTGCAGTTAATGCTTCTATCACGATTACATTATTTCTTTCCAACAAAATTAGTCTAGAAAAGGCAGCGTATTTAACTGATCGTCCATATAATGATTTTATCGAGTTGCTGGAGAGAAATGGTTTTTCATGGGATGTTGGGAGTAACGATGGAAATAAAGAGTATAGAAACAGTATTCCTGCATTACTAAAGTTCATTGATGAAATTGTTGATGACTAAGTGTGGCTGGTGATTATATTGATTCTTAAAATCATGCTTAATAAAGACAAGAGTATGTAACCCTTCTATGTGGACTATTATTTAATTCATTCCTATGATGATAAACTAGGCTTATGGAAAACTGTTATTCCTGAACAAAATGATTATCCTCATGCTCCTCATTGGCACTACGAAGAAGGAGTACAGAATAATTGGATGTTCAATCCAAGTGTTGAACTCGCAGCATACCTCATCCATTGGTCAAAAGTAGGTAGTGAAGGTGCTCAGTTGGGATGGAACGTAATTGAAAATGCTAGAAAACGTTTATTAAATTGTACAGAGATGGATTTTCATGAAGTAAATAACTATCAAAGGGCAGTCCAAATCTTAAAGGATCATCTCCCTGACTTTGAAGAAATGAATGATAAAATAAATAAACTAGCTGAACAGTCGATTAACACAGAAACAGAGTCCTGGGGGAAGAGTTATAAAGCTCTTCCATTAAATATGATTCTTAGCAAAAGTGACAATCTGTATGAAAAGTATAAAGAACTTGTAAATGAAAACCTTAATTATTTAAAGAACTCGGTCCAAGATGATGGGGTTTGGGACATTTCATGGGCTTGGGGACAGTACCAGGAGAATTTCTATGTAGCCAGGCAACAATGGAAAGGGATCGTTGCTATCAATAATTACAAAATATTTCGGGAATTTGAATAAAATCAAAGACTCAAAATACATATTATAGCTAAAAGTTATTTTTGAAGTGAGTGATCTTCTCGAAAGGAGAGAACATTTTGGAAGATAAACAAAAAACAAAACCTAACCACACCGCAGAACGGGTCGCATTATGGCGGGCTCTGCATGTACAGGTTGACTCACCACCACATGTGCTTGAAGATGAGGTCGGCCTACGATTAGTAGACCCTGATGATGTATGGCGCCAAAGACCAGATATGGATCCTAAGTTTTCTAGTGGATTTAGAGCATCCATCGTGGCCCGTGCCCGCTTCATTGAGGATTTAGTCACCGAACAGCTCGCTAAAGATGTCACTCAGTATGTTATCCTAGGTGCTGGCCTCGATACTTTTGCACAACGCCGATCAGAAATTGCCTCCCAGATGAGGGTCTTCGAGGTGGACCAACCCGGTACACAGGCTTGGAAGAGACAACGTCTAATTGCACTCGGTTTTGGAATTCCGGAGTGGCTACGTTTTGTTTCAGTCGATTTCGAGGCAGGTTCGTCTTGGTGGGAGCAACTCAAGAATGCCGGTTTTGACACGGGTCGTCCAGCTGTGGTGGCCTCCACAGGCGTCACTCAATATCTTACCAAGGACGCAATCACCGCGACGCTTCGTCAGGTTGCGAGGCTCGCTCCCGGTTCCACTTTAGCCATGACATTTTTGTTGCCCTTTGAGTTAACGGAACCTGTGAAACGATCTGAGGTTGACACGGCGGAAAAAGGAGCAAAGGCCAGCGGCACACCTTTCATCAGCTTCTTTACGCCGCCGGAAATGTTAGAGATGGCGCGCGATGCTGGTTTTCGAGAAGTCAGGCATGTATCCTCAGCGGATCTTAACAAGCGCTACTTTACCGGTCGAAACGATAGAATACAATTGCCAAGTGGAGAGGAGTTCCTTGTAGCAACTACTTAGAATCAAGATTTATTTATTGTATAAAGTAAAAGCACTTCAGTTAAAAGTGAAGTGCTTTTTGTATATTTGCTATTTTTCTGTTTCATCAAGCGCTTTGACTTGGTACTGCTGGGTTTAGGGCTGCTGAAATAATTAGATTTGGTGGCGTCGTACTTGTAACTGGACTAGTAGCTGAGCTAGTAGTTGAACTTGTTGCTGCTGTTGGGATTGAAGTAGATAGACTAAAACCTGAAGTAGTTAAGATTAGCATACCTTCATTTTCAGAACCAGCACCAGAAGTAGATTTTGACGCCGATGTTGGAGACATATTGACGATATTTCCAAATTGAACATTCCCACCACTTACATTTTGAATTGAAACCGAGCCAATAAATATCACTTAAACAACTCCTTTTATATAGAGCTAATTTAGCTCTAGTTGTATTAGAAGAAATCCTCTTATGAAACAAAATATGTAAGAGCTTGTCTTTTGAATGGACAAACACTTAGAAAAAGTGAATATGGACAATTAGGGAGGTTTTTATAAATTTTACAAAATAGGAACATTTGTTCTGTTTCTATGTTATAATAAAATATAGGGAATATGTCGGAAAGCAAACTCATCAAAAGGCGACGAAAGATCCCTTGGAGTATAAAAAATTCTTGAAAAGGGGAATGAGAATATGCCTAGAAACCCTGGAATTACTGATGAGGAGATTATTCAAATGTATAAAAGCGGGATGCCCTTTAAGGAGATGGAACCAATTATCGGGCTTTCTGACCGAGCGATTCGAAATGTCATCTACAAGCATGGGATAGAGATGAATCGTGAGCAATCTTCTGGGCGTCCAAGAAAGCATAAAGTCAACGAAGATTTCTTTAAAAATTGGTCCCATGAAATGGCATGGGTACTTGGAATTTTCATCACCGATGGGCATGTTAACTCAAAGGCGCACAGTATAACCTTTTCTCAAAAGGATGAAAGGATTCTCCGTATTATCGCTAATTACATGGAAGCCGATTATGTTTTAGCCCCATATGGTCCAACCATGCAGACTCAATCGCTTATTATTAACTCCAAAGAAATCAAAAAAGATCTAGAAGAAATGGGTATTGGTCCGAAAAAATCATTTACTGTTCCATTTCCGAATGTACCTGAAGAATTTTTGCCCTCCTTCGTTAGAGGGATTATTGACGGGGATGGTTGGGTACAAAAAAGAGGATATGTAATGAATGTAACAACGGGTAGTCTATCATTTGCTGAGGGATTATTATCAATATTTCAATCTTGGAAGCTTAGATCTGAGATAACATCAGAAATGAACCCATCTGGAAATGTGGTATATAGGGTTTGGGTTAAAGGGAAATATGAGCTTCCAAAACTAGCAGATATTGTTTACAATAATGCTACAGATAACTTTATATTTTATAAAAGAGAATTATTGACACAGAGATCACATGAAATTTAATAGTATTAGGAGAGAGGGATTTGTATGTGGAAAAAAACAAGAGATGGATTAATAGCAATAACTGACACCACAAGAATAGCATTCAGGACAAATATTAGCAGAGCGTGCCTTGATCAGTTACAATTAATGGCACAGGAGTATAATACTCACGTAAACTATTTAATTGAAAATGGGTTAAAAAATCTATTATCACACGGTAGCATTCAATACAACAAAGATTTGAGACCCAAAGATCGTATACAGTACAAAAGTACATATGATAAGGAATTACTAAATAAAACTAGAGACTTTGCAAAAGAACAGCATTTATTTATTAACGATGTTATTGAGTATAGTATAAATTATATAGATGTAAGTACTTTAAAGAATCAAAGTCATAGGCATCGGATAGAGTAGGAGTCATTTGGTTTTAAATTATGCTAATCTAAAACAACGCCATGGACATAATATATATTATAGGAAGCTATAAAAATAATAAATATTCCATCTCATAATCTAAGTATACTTAAGATAGTGAGATGGAATAAAAAAAACATGTTGGATCGTTCAGTAATCATTAAGTTTTAACCTTTGTATATTTTCGCTATCTTAGATAGATTTGCCAGACCATCAATTACGTTCAGCCAATCTCAAAATTCTAATACAAAGTAGCCAACAGTATTTTTGGCTACTTTAAAGAAAATCCTAGAGAGTTTGCTCAAATTTATTTTTGTTTAAAACAAATTTAATTACCGGATTTCACATATAATTTAGTTATCATAATATCCTACACCATCATCGGGCATTTCAAGATATCTATCCATTCATCCGTTTTCTCTAATTCTGCTGCCATGGCAAAAAGCAGGTCCTCTCTCCCCTTTGCTGCCATAAATTGAACACCAATTGGGAGGCCTTCCTTTGTAAGATGCATCGGAACGCTCATTGCGGGCTGTCCTGTTAAGTTGGCCAGCTGGGTAAAAGGTGTACGCTTCAAGGAGTTTTCAATCAGCTGGTCAATAAACCCGGATTTTTTGACGAGTGACTCTAGCCTCAATGTATCAATAACCTTTATCATCGTATTTTCAGAAGATTTTAAGGCGAGTTCTCCGATTTTTGCTGGAGGAAAAGCGGTTGTCGGAGTTACGTAAAGATCGTAGGTCTCGTGAAAATCTTCCATTAAGAAAGCTGCTTTGTCCCACTCTCTTAAAGCGAGGACCCATTCTCCGGCACTTGTTACCTTGCCAAGCAGACCCAACAGCCATGTTGTCGGCTCGACATCAGTCCTTTTTACCTTTCGCCCAAGGATTTCTTCTAATGAAGCAAGCCCAGCAGCTACTTCCCCGAAGTACATGGTCATATAGCTCTTAGCGATTTTCCTTCCGTCAACTCCCGTCTCTTTTTCTTCCACCTGATGCCCCATGGCTTCTAGAATTTCGACTGTTTTCATAACTGCTTGCTTGCACTCTTCATGCACTTCAGCACCAATTGGAGAAGTAACTGAAAATGCAATACGCAGCGGTCTTCCAAGCGGCTTCTGAATACATTCAAAATAATTTTCATCAAAAGGTGGTGCCGGAAAAGCTGCTCCCTTTTCATACCCCTTTATTAGATCCAACATTAATGCACTATCCCGAACGGACCTGGAAAGAATATGGTCAGCAGAGGCACCTTGCCAATGTCTGCCGAAACTTCTTCCTACTGGTGTTCTTCCCCTTGTTGGTTTTAAGCCAAATAATCCACAGTAGGCAGCAGGGATACGAATAGAACCACCGCCGTCATTTGCTCCAGCCATCGGCACAAGTCCGGCAGCAACAGCAGCGGCTGAGCCACCACTTGATCCGCCAGGAGTATAGTCAGTATTCCAAGGATTACGAGTTGGTCCGTAATGAGAAGGTTCAGTAATCCCCATTAACGCAAATTCGGGTACATTCGTTATCCCCATAAAGACCGCACCTGTATTTCTTACCCGTCTCACAAACTCGGAATCTTCTTTTGCAATAAAGCCCTCGTATGCTTTTGATCCAGATGTAATGGGCTCACCCTTAATCTCTTGTGCGATATCCTTTAAAACAATTGGCACTCCCGCAAAATCAGCAGTTAACTCCAACTCCCTCTCCGCATGCTCGTAAATTTTATGAATCACTGCTTGAATAGATGGATTTTTTTCCTCAATCCGTGCAATAACAGCTGTCAAAAGCTCGTTCATCGAAATCTCTTTTTTCTTTAATAATTCCGCTATTCCTATTCCATCATAGAGCCAAAACGGAAAAATCGACATCCCCCTCACCCCTTTTAAGTATCTAATCTATTTAATTCTAGGTCTTTCCAATGAAATCCTGCATTGACCTGAAAAGAACAGCGCATAAGGGAAAAACAAAAAACACAGGGTGGTTATCTCCTGTGTTACGAAACAGTTTCCTGAAGGGCTGCATTTAAGTATTGTCTCGGGGTGCCAAAGTACAGTATTTGATTATATAAAGGATAGGTAGATTCGAATTGAATATAGATTGGTGAATCAAGAAGCCATGGGTAATACTGATAAAAAGCTCTGTCACCATAGACAATGGCTGTTAGGGCTAGCTTTAGTTCACGCTGAAAAATCATAAAACGGATTTTCGAATACTGCTCATCAAATTCCCCGCCGCTTACATAGACTTTCCCGCTTAATACATACTGACCCATTCGTGGCGTCCATTCAGCAAGCACCTCGTCACGAAACTTTGGATCAATGCAGCTCTCATCATAGCAATAACCAACCGTCAAGAATAACTCCCCTGTTTCATCCGAATGCGTCATCGTATATTTTCTTTCATCAACTGGCTTAAAAGGGGTGACAGGTGGCAAAAAGGTCACTCTTAAGCTAGAAGGATCAAACTTACTCATTGCAGAAGCCCCCCTAAATGATGAATTATTCTTCTTGTTGTAATATATGTTAAATAATAACAAGGGTGACAAGTGCCTACTTACTTTAGACTGTTTTCGCACGGATTATGGTTCTGGAATGTCCATAATGCTGGCCATTCCGTTTCATTCTAGGCGTGCGATACGTATAGAATGGGCCGCACTTTTCTTCGTTGTTTCTACAGATAGATTGCATCAAACATCGTTTTGTCTAACTACTATTTGTTCAAAAGCAATTATGTTTGAGAAAAGAGCTTTACTTTATAAATGTAGCCTACTTCTGCTGCTTCATATTTGCCTCAAATACCTTTGTGCTTAATAATACCCAGACCCCATTTTTAAGGATCCAAGTGGATTCCACTCTACCAATAACATCCGCATGAGCTGCTCCGCTTATTGTTTGATTTCCTCGCAAGCCCCACTTCTTACCCTTAATTTTTATGGGCTTAAGCCGATCAAATCCTCCCATAATTAACTCAGTTGGTTCATTTAATTTCCCATTATGATATAGCCCGTTTAGTTCATAATCCTTTGCCCGCTCCTTTAGGTCAAACTTATGGGATTTATGGTTATTTTCAATCGTAATTTTTGCTTTGTACTTATCTAGAAATTGTCCAGAAATCACTAATGGTTCTGGTGTCATAAGATCGGTAACCTTGGAATCCTTTAGGGAGTACAGATGGTGGTTGAGGATTCCACCGCTGCCCCCCGTATTGATCGTAACAAGGACATCCTTTACACCATCATCGTTGAAATCCTTTAGACAAATGGCTGGTTCAAATCCCCCATCAAATTCCATATTATGGGTACGACCATTTTTTTCACGAACCTCTAGAAAAATAGTCTTAAAGTGTAGGCTATCCTCTTGATATTCTATCCCCTTTAAATAGATGCTCTCTTCCTCCCCATCTCCTGTGATATCTGCGGTTTTCTCGGTAATAAGGACAGGTTTTTTCTCTTCTTCAAGGGCATAGACAGCTGAAAATGCTGTTAAGGACATGATAAAAAACGCAGCCACAAGAATGATGAATTCTTTCCTCATACATATCCACTCCTCAGAACTTGGTGAGTTTAATATGCCCCAAATTGGAAAAATGATGTAATATAGCAAAAAACGCCGGCTAAACCGACGTTTCCATTGCGACTTCTTCTTCATTTTCAATTTTTCTCAAATGCTGAATGAGAGTTTTTTCTTTTAAGGTTCGGAGGATCAGAACAATCACACATAAGCCGCAGAACACTAATAAAATCCAGACTGGGATTTTTTCAAGTAACAGTCCAAAGAGAATGAATCCGAGCGGTGTCATCGCACTTGCTCCTGTTTCAAGCAAAGACATGACCCGTCCGCGATAGACATCTGGCGTGCTTTTTTGTAGCAACACCATAATCGGCATATTGATCAACATGATAAAGGATGACAAAAATAAGACGAGAACGATTAAATATGGAAAGAAAATCGTGTTAGGGATGCCAGCGAATCCAGAAATACCAGGAACCCCGATTAACATTAAGACAATGGCCATCCCAAAAAGCCCGCCAATAATACTAAGTTCCTTCTTTTTAATTTCTTGTTTCTGCGAGAGAATAATGGACATGACGAGCATGCCAACGGAAAAAGCCCCTTCTATAATGCCAAGCTGAAAAGCCTCCATCTTTCTTACAGTAAGAACTAAATACGGTAAAGCAACAGGAAAAACAGCAAACCAGAAGTTTAGAAAAATAGCAACCATGATGAGACTTTTTAAGAATGGTTGATTCTTTGCATAGGCCAAACCGTCTTTTAATTCTGCTAGAATGCTTTTTTGAGACTCTTCTTCTTCTTTTTCGGCAAATAAATGATAAGAGATAAATATATTCGCAAGCCCAGAAATCGTAAAGGTAATGATATTAATAATCATAAAGGTTGAGATATGGAAGAACCCAAATAATACCCCTCCCAAAACAGGTCCTAAGATTGTAGAAATTGAAACAGCTGCCTGGTTCAGAGACATTGCCTTTTGAAGAGAGTCTGGGCCGACCATATTGTAAATGGCGGATGTGACGGCAATGGAGTAAAAGGTGTTGAGAATATTCAGGATGGTGGTTGCCAAATATAACACCCAGATTTCTTGATTAAAATATGTAAAAATCACAAAGATAATGGCTAACCAAATTGCACAAGCAAAATCAGAAAAAATGATTAACTTCTTACGATCCCACCGATCACTTAGCGTCCCAGCCAATGGGGCAAGGAGGACGTGGGGTAACACACTCAACAACAATGTAATCGCAAAATTTAAGCTCGATCCCGTTTCTGCCAGAATATAGAGCCCGATGACAAAACCATAAATGGATGATCCAAGGGCTGCCGTTAGTTTTCCTGTTAAAAACAAGCGAATGTTTCTTTTAATCGCATTCTCCATGATAAAACTTCCTCTCCGTTAAGCTTCATAATTAGACAAATATTTCAAAAACCGTTTAATTTCCATGAATTTCTTTCATCTAACTTTATTTTAGTAAAGCTTACCATCTAAGGTTAGGGTCTTTTGATGGTTTTTCTCTCGGACCTAAGACGGAGATGAACAAAAAAAGACCCTGCAAATTCAAGCAGGGACCTCTCGTTAGCTCTTATCTTCTAATTCCTTTTCCGCTTCAACCTTCCATATTGTCATGACTTGTCCACTCTCTGCTTCATCAATAAGGAAGGAACCGTTCGTATAGCGGTCGTTGTATCTTAATTCCGATGCATGTATCGATTCAATTTGTCCTTTCTCAGACTGGATGAAAACTTCATCCCCAGCCTTTACGATCACTGCCCCAATCACGCGGTGAGGATTGGATTTGAGTTCTCTTAGCATAACAACCCCACGCTTCGCTCTTGTTGTCAGTTCAAATTCAGTCAGCTTCATTTTCTTCACCGAACCACGTTGAGTTGCAATCACGACACTCTCGTCTTTGGAAGAATCAATGATATTTCCACTTGAAATATAATCCCCTTCCTTCAGGTTCATCCCTTTTACACCTGCAGCACGTGCGCCCACGATGTTGACTTCTTCCTCGGAAAATCTTAATCCGTAGCCAAGATAAGAAGTTAGGAAGACTTCTTTTTTCCCATCCGTTTCAAAAACATCGATGACTTCATCACCCTTTTTGAGATTCACCGCAACAAGCGGCTTTGAGTATCTTTGGGCTTTGTATGCATGTAGCTCCGTCTTCTTCACCATGCCGTATTTTGTGATAAACAGAAGATAGGCTTCTTTCTCAAAATTTGGTACAGCCAAAGCTTGTACAATTACCTCATCACGGTCAATCGGGACGATATTGGCAACATGCTGACCTAGATCCTTCCAGCGAATATCTGGAAGCTCATGAACAGGACAATACAAATAATTGCCTTTATTTGTGAAAAGAAGGAGAACATCTGTCGTGTTCATCTCTAACTTTGCAAGCAATCGGTCGCTATCCTTCATACCGAAATCCTGTCCATTTGAGGCAGCAAAGGAACGGGGGCTTGTTCTTTTTACATAGCCCTCCTTGGTGACGGTCACAATGACGTCCTCACTTGCGACTAATACCTCAAGATTGATCTTGATTTCCTCAATTTCCGCTTCAATTTGCGTACGTCTTGGGTCGGCAAAGCGTTTTTTGACATCCCTTAATTCCTTCTTAATGACGGATAATAGCTTGCGCTCACTTTCTAAAATACTCGAAAGCTCCTCAATCTTGTTTGCAAGCTCCTCCGCTTCCTGTTGCAATGCAGTGATATCGGTATTAGTTAAGCGGTACAGCTGTAAGGAAACAATCGCTTCCGCCTGTGCTTCAGAAAACTGAAATTTGATAATTAAGTTGTCTTTTGCATCGCGCTTGTCCTTCGATGCGCGGATCGTAGCAATGACTTCATCCAATATTGAAAGGGCCTTCATCAGACCTTCAACAATATGCTGACGATCCTTTGCTTTTTGGAGGTCAAATTGCGTCCTTCTCGTAACAACTTCCTTTTGATGCTCGATATAGGCATCCAATAGCTCCGCCAACCCCATTAATTTTGGCCGGCGATTATGGATAGCTACCATATTAAAGCTATAGGTAACCTGGAGGTCAGTATTTTTAAATAGATAATTTAGTACCCCTGCAGCATCCGCTTCCTTTTTTAATTCAATGACAATTCTTAAGCCCGTACGATCCGTTTCGTCTCGAACCTCTGAAATTCCTTCTACCTTCCGATCGACCCTGAATTCATCAATTTTTTTGACGAGATTGGCTTTATTCACCTCAAAGGGTATTTCGGTAATGACGATTTGCTGCTTACCACCTCGCACGGTTTCAATTTCGGTTTTTCCACGAATGATAAATTTCCCTTTTCCCGTTTCATAAGCCTTCTTAATACCGTCAATCCCTTGGATAATCCCACCTGTTGGGAAATCTGGCCCCTTAATGACAGTCATAAGTTCATCGATGGTTGCATGTGGATTGTCCATTCGCAAGATCACGCCATCAATGACTTCACCTAGATGATGAGGAGGGATATCGGTTGCATAACCAGCTGAAATTCCAGTAGATCCGTTCACTAGGAGATTGGGATACATTGCTGGCAGCACGGTCGGTTCATTGGCTGTGTCATCAAAGTTAGGGACGAAATCAACGGTTCGTTTGTCGATATCCCGTAACAGTTCAGCTGCAATTGCGGATAATCTTGCTTCTGTATAACGCATCGCAGCCGGAGGATCGCCATCAATACTGCCGTTATTCCCATGCATTTCAACTAATAGGGCTCGCAGCTTCCAGTCTTGGCTCATTCTTACCATTGCTTCATAAACAGAACTATCTCCATGTGGATGGTAATTACCAATAACGTTCCCAACCGTCTTCGCTGATTTTCGAAAGCCTTTATCCTGGGTATTGCCTTCCACATGCATGGCATAGAGAATTCTGCGCTGGACAGGCTTTAATCCATCTCGTGCATCAGGCAATGCCCGATCCTGAATGATATATTTACTGTAGCGACCAAACCTGTCCCCAAGCACATCTTCTAAAGGGAGGTCACGAAATTTCTCAACCGTACTCATGCTTCAGTAACCCCCTCTTCGATAAATATGTTTTCATTTTCCAAAATACTTCCGTCCTCTTCCAAACCAAAGGCAACATTTGATTCAATCCATTTTCGGCGCGGCTCAACCTTATCGCCCATCAAGGTCGTCACCCGTCTTTCTGCTCTCGCAGCGTCATCAATGCGAACGCGAATTAATGTCCTTGTTTCAGGATTCATCGTCGTATCCCAAAGCTGGTCCGCATTCATTTCACCGAGTCCTTTATAGCGCTGAATCATATAGCCCTTTCCTACCTTTTTAATCGCAGCTTGAAGATCCTCATCGCTCCACGCATACTCGATGACTTCCTTTTTCCCTGTTCCCTTACTCACTTTATATAAGGGTGGGAGGGCGATAAAGACCTTGCCTGCTTCAATTAGCGGCTTCATATAACGGTAGAAAAAGGTGAGCAGGAGCACTTGAATATGAGCACCGTCCGTATCAGCATCGGTCATAATAACTACTTTATCGTAATTACAATCCTCTACCGTAAAATCATTACCCACTCCAGCACCAATTGTGTGAATGATCGTATTGATTTCTTCGTTTTTGAAAATATCTTCAAGCTTTGCCTTCTCTGTATTAATAACTTTACCGCGAAGTGGCAGTACAGCTTGGAATCTGCGGTCTCGCCCTTGCTTTGCAGATCCGCCGGCAGAGTCCCCCTCGACAAGATATAATTCATTACGCTGAGGATTCCGTGACTGGGCTGGTGTTAATTTTCCAGATAAAAGGGTTTCCCCTTTTCTCCTCTTTTTGCCACTTCTTGCTTCCTCCCGTGCTTTTCTTGCTGCCTCTCGAGCCTGATAAGCCTTGATCGATTTCTTAATTAAAAGAGTACTGATGTCGGGATTTTCCTCTAAAAAATAGGACAGATGCTCAGACACCACCGAATCGACAGCTGAGCGTGCATCACTCGTACCAAGCTTTCCCTTTGTTTGCCCTTCAAACTGAAGAAGGTCCTCGGGTACACGAACGGACACGATTGCCGAAAGTCCTTCACGAATATCAGCACCATCAAGATTCTTATCCTTTTCTTTGAGGAGATGAACCTTTCGTGCATATTCATTAAAGGCACGGGTCATTGCGGTTTTCGCACCGACTTCATGGGTTCCTCCATCCTTCGTACGTACATTATTAACAAAGGAAAGCACATTTTCTGAGTAGCCGTCATTAAATTGGAAGGCAAAATCGACCTCTATGCCACTATTTTCTCCTTCAAAGCTCACAACTGGATGCAAGACGTCTTTCTCTTCATTCAAGTACTCGACAAACGCTTCAATGCCATTTTCATAATAAAACACATCTTTCGCTTCATTTCTCTCATCAATAATTTCAATTTTTAATCCCTTTAAGAGAAAGGCAGATTCACGAAGACGCTCGCATAAGGTTTCATAATTATAAGTAATTGTTGAAAAAATCGTACGGTCAGGCTTAAAGTGAATGGTTGTTCCCGTTTGATGGGTCTTTCCAACCTTTTCTAACGTGGTCACTGGAATTCCGCCGTTTTCAAAGCGCTGTTCATATACAAATCCATCTCGCTTAATTTTGACAACGAGCCATTCGGATAGGGCATTAACGACAGAGGCCCCAACACCATGTAGCCCACCACTTGTCTTGTAGCCTCCCTGTCCAAACTTACCACCAGCATGAAGAACCGTTAGAATGACTTCAGTCGTTGGTTTTCCAAGCTTATGCATGCCCGTTGGCATACCGCGGCCTTTATCCTGAACGCTAATGGAATTATCCTTATGTATTTTGACAGTAATTTGGTCTCCAAACCCAGCCAATGCTTCATCAACCGAGTTATCGACAATTTCATATACTAAATGATGAAGCCCTCTAGTATCCGTGCTTCCGATATACATTCCAGGACGCTTGCGAACGGCTTCAAGCCCTTCTAACACCTGGATGGCATCATCATTGTATTCATAGTTATTCTGACTTCTTGCCACGAAATTACCCCTTTCATTTGCTACAAACAACTGCTGTCACATGTAAATCTATTCTAGAAAAGATCCGAAAATCCTTTCAATTCCAGCATTTTTACGATTAGAACAAGTGTTCTATGTTCTATTTTAACATATTAAAAGCAATCTTTATAAAACATTTTTCTAGACTATGTGATAGATCACCCTTAAGGAAAATGAATGAAAAGAAAAGCCTATTGCCTATTTTATATAAATATCTCGATTTGGCAACTCCATGTGAGCGAAATTAACTTTATCCTTAAAGGAAAGATCGATACTTGGACCATTACGAAAATCTAATCATGTCATAGAAAAACAGGAAAAAAACTGTCGAGCGCTCTCGACAGTTTCTATTTGGTCAATGCATGCTCGACTTTAATACAGCGATCCATGATGACTGTGTAGCCTTTTTCCTTCAAAAATTGGTACGCTTCTTCATTTTCAATCCCAAGCTGAGCCCAGAAGATGTCAGCATCAATTTCATCAAACTCTTTCGCCACATCCATTAAATGCTCAGGGCGACGAAACACATTGACAATATCGATATGGCCTTCGATTTCCTTCAGGCTCTTTACAGCCTTGACTCCCAAGACTTCATCAACCGTAGGGTTAACAGGGATAATATCATATCCTGCATCCTGCATCGCTTTCGAGACCATGTAGGAGGTTCTTTCAGGATTTCCACTTAAACCAACGACTGCAATTCTCTTTGCCTTTTTCAACAATTTTCCGATTTCCTCACGACTTGGATTTTCGATTGTCATCTTTAATTTCCTCCAATCATTGAACTGTCAGTTAATCTTTATTTTACTTTTAATAGATTGAAACTTCTAGCATTATTTGGATTTGCGGTTTTTTCTGGTTAATTGATCGACAATAATGGCGGTCAATGATCCAAGAACAAGTCCATTATTCAGCAGGGATGTCAAAATCGGTGGAACATCCTTGTAAGCGGCAGATGGAACAAACATCGCCCCTACACCGATCATTAATGAAATCCCAATCACTAGGCGAATACGATCCGTATCCTTTTCCTGATCAAATTGAAAAAATGACAGGCGAATCATATTTGCAAATACTACGAAGGTTACAGCATAGCCAACCGGTGTTGGCAATGCCGCAAAAATGGTCATTATCTGTGGCGATAGACTGGAGATCAGGATAAATATCGAACCAAGTAAAAAGGGCAAGATGGATGTCAAGTTGGTGGTTGCAATAAATCCAGCTGCCCCAGATATTGGTACTGGGCCAATCGCTGAGAAACTACCGCCGAGCAGCTGATTTATCCCCGAAACGAAGCCTGCTCTTGAGTAGCTGACTTTTCTTCCTTCCTGCTTTTCGCTCTTGGAAACAATATCGTCCACCACTTGAATACTGGCGATCATGTTTGTTAACAAAAGCATCGTCACGAATATCGCCGTTGTGATCATCCCGGAATCAAAGATCGGACGACCAAATTCAAAAAACGTAGGCAAATGAATCAGCTTATCCGTTTGAAATTCAATTGGTTTTGAAAACCCGAGTAATGAAAAAATAAGCCATCCAGCTGCCAAACTAATCAAGATGGAATATTGACTTACCCAAGTAATTCGATGTCTCGATAGATAAAACGTAAATAAAATGAGAATTAAAGAAAACAGTCCGATTGGTAAGTCTACACCATTCTGTCTATAACCAACACCAAGCATGCCGTTAATGAACGAGCCGCTCAGCTGTAAGACAAGTAATAGCAAATAGACACCCAATACTACTGGGGTAAAAAGGGTTGCTACCTTTTGGATCAGCTTGAAGAGGCTTAATAGAATGAATGCGACCCCGCTTACAATCATCGCTCCTTCCAATCCTCTTAGTGTTTCCATGTTGGAGGAAAAAAGCGTTGTGCTAAGGCCCGCATAGATTGCAAAAACCCCCCACCATAATCCAGCTGGCCCTTCGTTAATGGGTAAGCGATGTCCAACCAACCCCTGTAAGAGGCTTGAAAGACCGAGTACAAACATCGTTCTTTGAACAAGACCAGTTGTTTCAACTGGTGATAGACCAAATAGGTCGGCAATGGCAATGGGGGCAACAATGGACCCTGCAATCATAAATGCCATCCACTGAAAGCCTGATATCGTTGTCTTCATATGCATCTTCCATTCACTTAAAAAATGTACCTTCCATCATACAGGACATTTAAATAAAATTCCAAATACAAAGAGCTAGGATAAGCTCCCAGCCCTTTGAAACTATTTTTGTGTTACTTGACTCTTCATATTCAAAGCGACCCAAGCTGTTTCATCAGCGAAATATCTGGACCAGCTGCCGACCCCAGCAAGCTCGTATTTTGATGCGATCTCCACTCTCTTTTTTAAAGATAGTTCATCTTCGAGCCAAATTTTGTAGGTCGCTTGCTCCTCAGCGACATAGAGCTCAGCATAATTTTGTCCGCTCGCCTCGTCATAGACCGGCGTTAGCTGATGAGTTTCGAGCCACTCCTTCACCTCTGCCATGGACAACGCCTTGGATGAAACTTCCCCACTATCCTTGACCTCCCAAAGCCTTGTGTATAACGGAACTCCAAGAATGAGCTTTTCATTCGGTACCAGCTCTAATAGCTTTTGAAGATTGTTCTCCACCCATGGAAGGCTAGCCACACTGCCTGCTTTAGGTGAGGACCCCCAATGCTCATCATAGGCCATTACAGCTAAATAATCGACAATTTTTGCAAGCTTCTCTCTTTCGTAGAAGGCAGAGTAATTACCGCCTGCGATAAAAGTGATATCCATGGAGACAACAAGTCCTGCCTCATGAAAATAAGGTGTGGCCTCACGAATAAACTGTGTGACTAGTGGGCCGTGTTCTGGATTGACATTTTCAATGTCTACATTAATCCCGTCCAAATGATACATTTGACTATAATGAAGAAGTTCACGGATCATCTTTTGCCTTGTCTCAAAATCCTTAAATGCTTTGTACGTTAAATCGGGATCAAAGGCATTGGAAAATAGTCCCCAAACCTGATAGCCCTTCCCCTTAGCCCAATTGACATAGGATAATGAACCTAGGTTCTTAATATCCCCGCTTTCATTTGCTAATTCAAACCAGGTTGGTGAAACAACATTCACTCCTGGCATATGTGGGATCTTGTCCGTACTCGGATTTTTTGTATAAACGGCTTCCCAGGTTAGCTGAATCGGGCCATCAATTTTCGGAAGGGATGCTTGCTTTTGTTCTCTTTTCACCATGATTTCTTCCTTTTTCCCTTGTTTGACGAGGTTTTGATGGATATAACCTGCCACTCCAGCTTTGTTTCGAACAAAATAGTAATCTTCCTTTTCACCCTCGATATACACCTGATCGCTCTCATTTAATTGAACGGTGTAGGAGGATTGAAGGGTGGCATCTGTCCTTAAACGGAGCTTCTCCTCATTGACATCCTTTCCTTTGATGGTTCCATAGGTGAGCCCCTCGCCATCCTTTTGGATCCAAATGGCATTCGTATCCTTAAGAATAGAATATTGAATCGGGTAATAGGCTAGAATAGGTTCCAATGCCAAATATAGCTCTCCTGCTTCATCCTTTATCGGTGAGAAATGAAGCTTGACGGGTTTTTCGTTGACATAATAGGTTAAGGATTCCGTGGGTATTTGTACAACTTTATCTGCAGTCGTAATAATAATGGAATGGGACTTTTCATCATAAATGATTCCATCATCAATCTTTTCCTGCATGAAGCTTAGTGGAACATAGACGCTTTCCCCATCTATAAGAGCATTCCCGACCTGTTTCCCTTCAAAGAGAATCGGGTTGCTTCCTGAAAAATACGGTACCTTCTCCTTCGATGCAAATGGGTATAAAAATAATAGAATACTAGATATAACCAAACAAAGGGCGATGAACAGGCCGCCGAAGATCCACCCTTTTTTGAAAGTTTTCTTTTTATGGTATTCAACTCGAGCCATTTCACTTCTCCTCTCTCTCTTAATCGTAACGAATGAATCTATCCTTGAAAAGGAAAATTTCGAAATTTATAGCCTTCCCCATATAACTAAACGACAATTTCATCCAGAAGGTTTCATTTTGTCTTTTTGGTATAAAATGGGGGTGTAGGATTTTTTTCGCTCGATTTCCTTTTGAATATGGAGTTTTACGAATCAACCATGTTACAATATAAACACTATAAAAATGGAACCAGTCCTTCTAGTAAAGGAGTAAAATGCATGATTGTTACTACTATCCTTATTTTATCTTATCTATTGGGCTCAATCCCCTCAGGTCTCATTGCGGGAAAACTGACTCGAGGGATTGATATACGCGAACATGGCAGCGGAAATCTAGGAGCTACAAATACCTTTCGGATATTAGGAGTAAAAGCAGGTCTCGTTGTTACCTTAGCGGATATTTTGAAAGGAACACTAGCAACAGCTCTCCCTCTATTATTTTATCCTGAATTACACCCATTGATTGCAGGTGTGGCAGCTGTTATTGGACATATGTTTCCGATCTTTGCCTCATTTAAAGGTGGCAAAGCGGTCGCTACCTCTGGTGGAGTTCTATTATGCTACAACCCCGTTCTATTTTTCGTCTTGGTTGGGGTATTTATGGTTTGCTTGTATCTTTCAAAGTACGTTTCCCTTTCTTCGATGGTAGCTGCAGTAGCGGCATTCATTTATTCTTTAATTACAAGGGATCTCCCTCTCATTATCGTTGTCACAATTTTAGCAACCTTTGTTATTTACCGCCATCGAGCGAATATCGGGCGCATAAAGAATAAAACTGAACCAAAAGTAAAATGGATTTAAACAACTAGGCAGATCGACTGCCTAGTTTTTCTTATGTTCATATTGTTTAGTTCGTTCGAAAAAAAGATATTTTTGTTCTTTATTGATAAAATTTAGGTCTTTTTGTATACTAAATGTATAGGAATCTGAAAATAGGAAAAATTCACTATATGAAAACAGACCTAACTTTGCAAACTTATGCATATTCTGATATTTTTCGCCATAAACATGATACTAATCAATGATCGTTTTGATG
Source organism: Anoxybacillus andreesenii (assembly GCF_030813005.1). Classification (NCBI taxonomy): domain Bacteria; kingdom Bacillati; phylum Bacillota; class Bacilli; order Caryophanales; family Anoxybacillaceae; genus Anoxybacillus; species Anoxybacillus andreesenii. The sequence continues at coordinate 71,151 of NZ_JAUSTU010000003.1, read as the reverse complement.
AAGGATGGATGAAAAATGACAACGAACCAATTTGAACAATTAAATCGAATGAGAAGAAGACTCAATTTGTACAAACAGAAATTAAAGGAAAGCCGTGAAGAATATGCAAAGCTGCAAAAGGAATATGATCAACTTGCATTACAATCTAGTTATCTGGAGAGTGTAGGAAAATTAGCTGCCGGAATTGCTCATGAAATTCGTAATCCTCTCACAACGATAAAGGGATTTATTCAGCTAGTCAGGCCCTATTTAATTGACATACAAAAAGAAGAATATGCAGATATCTCTCTTGATGAGATCGAACGAGCCAATAAGATTCTTTTTCAATTTCTTAATGCAGCAAAGCCTCAAAAAAAGGAAACAAGAATTGTTTCTGTTAATAAGCTCATTGAGGAGATGGCCCTTCTTTACGAAGGAGAGGCAAGCTTACAAGGGATTTCGATCAAAACGGTGCCTTCGTCAGATAATCCAAGCATTCTTATTGATGAGTATCAACTTAAGGCCGTCTTAGTTAATATGATGAAAAATGCCTTTGAAGCGATTCGTGCCTCCGAACGCATCCAAGGAAGAATATGCATGCGCACTGAAATTAGGGGAGCTCACTCGGTGATTAGTATCCATGACAATGGCTGTGGAATACCGCAGGAGACTATAGCATCCCTGTTCACTCCATTTTTCACAACGAAAACAACAGGTACGGGACTCGGTCTTATCATTTGCAAAAATATCATTCATGACTTTGGTGGCGATATTCAAATCCGCAGCCGCCTCGGAGAAGGCACGACCTTTTATATCGAACTACCGCTCGCTAATGAATATATCATGCATGCGTAAGGTTTTTATCTAAGCTTTTAACACTGGTTTTCTCCAGTGTTTTTTTATTTTTCAATAAACTGTCAAAACCATATAAGTTGTGAAGCCTTTTTTCGCTTTAAAATAGACTTAAGAATTGTTGTTACACGTTTAATGTAATGAATGTTCATAATCCATGAATAGCTTGATTAATAAATGAACCTTAATTTGCGATAAGGAAGGTGGTTTTTATGAAAGATTCACAACGATTAGAGGAAGAGCTTATTTTCCAGACCGAGGTTATGACATCAAGCCAAATGACCGATTTTTATTTAGAGTTTTTCCTTATTCAGCAGATATGAAATGTGAACATAGTCCCATTAAAGTCATTCATAATTTCGAAGAATTGATCGATTTCTTTGAAGAAGAAAATTAGCGGATTCAATAAGAGTCTGCTTTTTTTATGTAGAAATTATAGAGAATTTATTTTAGGAAAATTGTCGGATATTTGACAAATTTTCAATAATGTAAGGACTTTTTTCCTTTATAATGTAAGTATATTAGATAAGTTTTATAGGGGTTTAAGGGGGAATTTTTTGTGAAGCTACGTACGAAGCTTATTGCTGGTGTATTATCAACCTTGATATTAGTGATTGCGGTAAGCTCCATTTTTACCCAGTTTGCGTTTCAGACACTCTCTAGTCATACGGAGGACTTGACAAAGGGGCTATCGGAGGATGTTTTTCGAGATGTAAACGGTTTCTCTGAGCATTATGCCGGGACACTTATTTATCATGAGACAGAAAATGTAAAGAAATCCGTCCAAACGCTTATTTCTCGTGCTAAGAGCGATTTGAACATCATTTCTTCATTTGATGATCTTTATTCTGGTGATCCGACAAAGCTAAACACTCTATTTCAGAGGTTTTTGAGTCAAAATGATATGATGCAGTATGCCTATTTAGGGACAGAGGCAAAAACTTTCACGATACAGCCGCGACCTGAAGGGCTTGCCGCTGATTATGATCCGACCACCAGACCTTGGTATGAGCCCGCTAAAAAGTTAAAAAAGGGTGAATTTTTTATCACGGACGTGTACTTGGACGGGACTGGAAAAAGTTACATGATCACAGTTAGCACGCCTGTTTTTCGAAATAATGAGCTTTATGGAGTACTTGGACTCGATGTTTCCTTATCTGCTTTAACAACCGATATTGCCAGCAAAAAGATTGGTAATAGCGGATATGTCATTTTGACTGATTCTGAAGGGGCACTCATCGCTTATAAAGACGAAGCTGCAGTTTCTAATAATGCGGGCATTACTTCCCTCCCTATCTTCAAGGAGAAAAAAGATAATAATTTCTATTTAGATATGGATCAAGTTACCTATGTGGCAGATGTGGAAGAAACAACTGGTTGGCGTATTTATTCTGTGATTTCAAAGGATGAGGTTAATTCTTTTACGAAGACGATTTCTCAAAATATGAATAATCGTATAGAAACAGCGGATAAAGAAAACGCAGCTATTCTGTCCAAGCTATTGATCTTCCAGATTGTGATTGTAGTCATTTTACTAGCGATTTCCATCGTGATTAGCTGGTTCTTTGCTAGCTATTTCATTAACCCGATCAATAGGCTCTCCTTATTCTTAGAAAAGGTGTCTGCTGGTGATTTAACGGAAAAAATCACTACCAAATCGAAGGATGAAATCGCAACTCTCTTCTCTTCTGTTAATCGGATGATTGATAGCTTAAGGGACATGACCAATCGCATTATTAGCTTAATAAGGGAAGTGGAAAAGGATTCTAAAGTACTGAACGATCAGGCGGCTGCATCCTCCCAAGTAGCAGATACGGTTTCCTCCGCCATGGCAGAAGTATCAAGGGGCTCAGAGCAACTATCTGCAGACATGGTCAATATTTCTAGCAATGTTGAGCATAATAATCAATTTGTCCAAGCGATGTCCGATACGATTGAAAAAATAGTCGAGCACTCAAAGAATACAAAAACGGTGATTCATGATGGTCAATCATCCATGGAAAATATGAATAAAAAGATCGATACCATCGTGGTCCAGTCAGCAGAGTCAACGAATATAATGAAGGAGCTTCATCGAAAGCTTCAGGCAATCAATGATATTACTACTTTAATTTATGACATTGCAGAGCAAACCAATCTCCTTGCCCTTAACGCATCGATTGAGGCGGCACGTGCTGGTGAGCATGGAAAAGGCTTTGCTGTTGTAGCGCAGGAGGTCAAAAAGCTTGCGGAGCAAAGTAGCAACTCTGTGGAAAAAATCTCGGGTCTGATTACAGAAATCCAGCACGATTCGGAGAAAGCGCTTGTCAATATGGATCAAGGTAAACAGTCTGCGCTAGAAGGCGCAAACATGACAAAGGAAACTGAAACTAGCTTCCGCAATATCTTTAAGTTTATTGATCACCTAACAAGTGACATTGAAGAAATCGCTTATGCCAGTGAGAAATTATTCACCAGCAGCCAATCTATCTCTAGCTCCGTGGACAGTGTTGTCGCAATTTCGGAACAGACAACTGCAGGAGTTCAGGAGGTTGCCAGTACATCAGAAGAACAAAAACAAGCGGTTCTTGAGCTACAGACCATCTCTGAAAATCTAAAAGGACTGACAGAAGAACTGAGACAATCGATTGAACATTTTAAACTATAATTTTTCTTTAGAGTGATGCATTGTGCGTCACTCTTTTATTATAAAAATGGTTATCTTAGCCAGAATTCTGTTGTCATGATAAAATAACGATAATCCGTAAGCCAAGGGGTGAGAATCGATCGTGATTGAAAATAAAAGAAATATTTGGATGGGGCTTTTTCTTGCAACCATATTCTTACTTATACAGATGCTATTTCAACTACAAATGTTCACCCCTATCTTTATGATTCTCATTCTTCTGATGATTTCCATTGCCTTTCTTTCGGAAACAAATCGTGTCTTTGTGTGGACGATTGTCAGCTTCGCTGGTGGTTTATTTACGTTCATCTATGCGGATCGGTTACTGCTTGCACTCCCATTTTCACATGCCAATCTCATTCTACTCAATCGGCTTCTCCTTTTATTCCCGATTTTGATTATTGGCTATGTACTTTATAAATTCAAGGCAACCTTCACAGCCTTTCGCATGAAGATGGAATGGGGGGCTATCAAACTACGAGGCAGTAGAGATTTACCTATAAAAGGACTTTATATGATGGTTCTAGTTCTTCTTTTATTTGTTTTCCTATTCTATTTTATAGAATCTCTCCCGGTAAACTGGAATGGCTTATGGAGAGCAGTCGCCTTTTCAGTCCTAAACGCTGCATTGGTTGAGGTTCTCTTTCGGGGGGTCCTACTAACACGATTCATCACGGTAATTGATAAAATACCTGCAGTCTTCTTTACGAGCCTGTCTGGGGCAATCGCCTATTATTTATTTGGTTATTCGTTCTCGTATTGCTTCTTATTCTTTGTTATTGGTTTGCTCTTAGGGCTCCTTACAATACATACAAAAAGCTTGCTCCCAGCCATTACGGGGAATTTCCTATTATCTATGATTTTTACATTTATGAATGTTATCCCCTTTTATTATCAATATTAAAGCAGACGTCTTACCTCACGTCTGCTTTGATTTTTTCTTTTGCTAGAATTTCCTTCTCTTTCTCACCGAGAAGATCATAATGGGAATATCCATCCTTGCGAATATGAATCCACTCTCTTTTTAAGCCATATTGCTTACCCCACTCGACCAGCTTATTCAAATCCTTGCACCCAACTTTTGTCACGGTATTACAGCTAGGAAAGCGATCATCAAGCCAATAATGTGTCAAAAAAGCAATCTCACCATCATCAATTTTCTTTTTCCAGGCAAGGAGGTCCTCCCGCTTAATACCAAAGGCCATCTTTACACCTCTTCCCTGAAGTTAGGCTTCAACCGATTGTTTTTTTGCTTTTTCATAGGCTTCATGCCAGTCAGGGTATTTTTTCTTGACGGATATCGGTCTAAAGCTATCTTTTTTCACACAAACATGTTTGGATTCACCAGTAACAGATAATTCTCCGTCCGCTGTGAAAATCTCATAGCCGTAAACGATTCTTAGTCCATCATAGTGCTCGATCCATGTGCGAATCGTTGCTTTTTCTCCATAACGGACCGGCTTCTTGTAGGAAACTTGAATATCCATGACCGGTGAAATGATCCCGTCCTTCTCCATCTCCGCATAGTTAAACCCTAGCTCCTGAATCAATGCTGTGCGGCCAAGCTCCATCCAGACGAGATAATTGGCATGATAAACCACTCCCATTTGGTCGGTTTCCGCATAGCGTACTTCGATTTCTTTTGTCGCAACGAACATTATGCTTCCCCTTTTCTCATTTTTATGAATGCCTTCTCTATATCTGCTTTGTTGATCTCGGTTGCCCTGTTCAAATCGGTCAGTGCGTTTGGTTCCTCCATTAATCTTGAGGCTTGCGCCTGGATTGCTTCATCCATGAGGTTTGTGGCAAAGCGCCCATTTCCCATTATCGTTATCTTCCCTAGCTCCTCTATTAGGAATACCTTCGCCTCATCCGTTAGATGATATTGATAATGAGATCCATAATGTTTCATAATTTCTATGATTTCGTTGATCGAGTAATCATGGAACTCGAAGAACTTCTTAAAACGTGATTTCAATCCAGGATTACTGGAAAGGAGCTCCTCGATTTCTTTAGGATAGCCAGCGAGGATAATGACGAGGTTCTCATTATGCTTTGTCATTTCATCAACGAGGGTGTCGATGACCTCCTTGCCAAAATCCCCTGATGATTGACTTAGAAGGGAGTATGCTTCATCAATGAACAGCACTCCACCGAGGGCTTCACGTATTTTTTTCTTTGTTTTGATGGCTGTTTGTCCAACATAAGCGGCCACGAAATCAGCACGGCTCGTCACTATTAGATGGCCTCTTTTCAAAATTCCGCACTCTTTTAAGGCGTCTGCATAGATTTTGGCAACCGTTGTTTTTCCTGTTCCAGGGTTTCCCATGAATACTGAGTGTAGCTGGAGCGGAAGAACTGGCAAATGATTCTCTCTGCGCATTTGCTGTACTTTTACAAAGGAAATCAGTCGTTTTACCTCAGTTTTAACCTTGTCCAATCCAATCAGAGCATCGAGTTTCACAATGGCACTTTCCTGATCAACATCCTCGACGATTTCAAAATCTCCTTGTTCAAGGACCGTATAATCTAAAATATTATTGTCCTTGCTAGTCTGTGAGCCTTTTTTAAAAATAGCATCCAAGACGATGTTGCGCACGGTTCTCGCATTTCCAAAGGTATCATCCACTCGTTCCTTTTCCAGCCTTTTTCGGAGCTCAATTTTTGCCCCCTCTGTTAACAAATAGTCGTTTTCCAGTGCGAACTGTGTAGCAATCTTGATTAATTCATCATCGGTATAATCCTCAAGCTCCATAAAATTGGATTGTGGAAAACGACTTCTAAGTCCAGGATTTGCATCCAAAAAGCTTCTCATTTCGTCGGGATATCCGGCCAATACAACGGCAAATTGACCCCCAAACTCGTTTCCTGTCATTAAGGATACAAGTGTATCAATAGCCGTTTGCCCATAATCAGTGCCTGATTGCCCTTCTCTTTTTAAGCTATAGGCTTCATCAATAAACAATACGCCCCCAAGTGCTTTTTCAACAATCCTTCGAACATTCTCCTCTGTTTGTCCGACAAAAGAGCCAATAAGCTGAGAACGATCCGTCTCAACTACGTCCTTACGAGGTAATACACCTAATTCATGGTAAATCTTTGCTAATAATCGTACTAATGTTGTTTTCCCAGTTCCGGGGTTCCCTGTCAAAATCATATTAAGACTTAGCTCATCCTTCGTTTCAAAGCCTAAATTCTTGCGGGTCTTTTGGTATTTCAGGAATTGATAGAGCGATTTTACCCGTTCTTTGACGAAGCCGAGACCGATCATGGCATCTAATTCAGTTAAAGGACTATTCTCTTTTTCGGTCGTTGTATTTTGAAACACTTCCGACCAATCTTCCTTCACCCTTTCAATGTTTTCAAGATGTGCCTTCATATCATAGTAATAGGTTGTATTATGAAAGGCTCCGGAAATTGTTTGTTCGAACTCAGCCGCTGACTTCCGTACACCTGCAATGCTCTCCATCACCATCTCAAGTAAGTTCAAAAGGAGTCGATATTTTTCAATAAGTTTCTCCTCTTTGATGTCTCTCACATTTTTCAGGGCATCTTCAAGCTCATCAAGCTCGTCTTCATAATCCCTGAGCAGCTGTTCGCATTTTGCGATGATTTCCTCGGCCGTTTTCTTCTTGAGCTGTCGGTTGTCTGTTTCTCGAATAATTGGGAATTCAATGGATTTTAATAAATCTTCTTTTGTTTTCCAAATATGCTGAGCAAGAAACGCTTTAGCTCGAGGGTTGTTTGGATTCAAAGCATAGGCTTTGTCCATCCAGGCATGAACGAGGGAATCCGCTCTTGCTTCCTTTCCACTTCTTGAAAGTGCCGCTAATGATAAAAGAGTCGAAAGGAGTTTTTGGTCCTCATCCTCGTTTAAAGCTTTAATCGCCTTTAGTAGCTCTGTATCGTCCCGAATGTATCCTTTTTCCTTGATTTCCTTTTCCCATTCAGAAATATCTATATGTAAATTTGGTTGACGGGCTTCCCTTTGAGACATGTTAATCACTTCTTTATCATAAATTTCATGTCCTATTCTATCATATTTTTCTTGCCAATATTAAAATAAGACCTGATCCATCGATCAGGTCCCATTCTTTATTCTTCCTGCTGAGCACGATATTCGTCTTTAATTTCTGCTCTCATGCCTTCAATTGCGTCACGTCTTCGTTCGTTCTTTGCCGCAATATCTGCCCGATCCTTTTCATTGGCAAACTCCATCGTTTCTTCTGCAGCTTCCATATTTTCAATCGTATTATGAACCATCTCTTGAAGTTTCTCTACGTTATCGCTGCGATCATCTGGTTTTGGTTGATTGTTATAAGGCATCGTACTTCCTCCCAAAATCATAATAGTTACAGCCATAGTTTGTATCTTTTCAGTAAAAATATAATGGAAAAAATTAAATTCTTTAGTTATAGATAATTATATTATGTAAACAACTTTCATTAAAGAAAACTCGCCTAATAAATTGGCGAGTCATAGCAAATCAATTTAGAAAAACGGGTCAACTATTCTCCCTTTGTTTGAATCACCTGAGCATGTTCTCCAGATGTATCCTGCATCTTCTTGCCCTTATTGCCACCAAAGCCCCTTGGCTGCATACCGATGTGGTTTGGAGCAAAATGATTGGAACTTCTTCTTACTTCTTTTTCTTTACTCATGTGTAATCCCTCCTAATAAAAGTATCACCCAATTTAGAAGGATTCATGAGTAAAAAATCTATCTTATCTCGCTTGTCCCAAACGCTTCTTTTCAAGACGCTCTTCAATTTTTTCAAGAGCTTCCTGGTCCTGTAAAAGCTGACGCTTATTCTCTAATACGAGTTCTGAAAATGAACGTTTTCTTGGCTTTCTCATTTGGCTCACCTTCCTTAACACTATTGTAACAGTCATTATCTCCATTTTGTGTTTAAATTATTACAACTTTTTGAAAATTTACCCGATATTTATTTAATTTAAACTTTTTTTGTTAAAGGAGCATGAGACTAATCCATTATATGCCAGGAAGACAAAAAAACCTCTGGAATCAATCCAAAGGTCTACTGATTTTCAAAGAATTCCCTCATCTTGTCGAGTGACATGGCCCCAATAAATTTGTTTTGAATAATTCCATCTTTATCAATAAAATATGTGGTAGGAATCGAAAGAATTTGATACATCTTCATGACTTTATCATCTTTGTCTAACAAAATGGGAAAATGTAAATTCATCTCCTCTGCAAATCCTGCGACATTATTTTTTGGATCAATGTTAACAGCGAGGATTTGAATTTTATCTCCCGCTTCCTCGTAAAATTTCTGCATATGCGGCATCTCCGCCTTACAAGGAGGACACCAGGTCGCCCAAAAATTGAGCATAACTTTCTTGCCTTCAAAGTCAGAGAGTTTTACTTTCTTACCTTCAAGTGTCTCTAATTCGAAATCAGGTGCCTTCAAACCGACTTTTATACCTGACATTTTTTCAACAGAAATATTTTTCGTTGCAGGTTGGGTAATAATTTTGTCTTCGCTTCTATCCTTTTCAATCGCTTGGACTACTGCGACTGATAGCAAAGCCAATATTAGAACAGTACCGAGAATTTTTTTAACCATCAAAAACCTCCTAGATGTAGAAAACGATTCTTGTCTTAATATAACCTTTTCTGGAAAGGTTATAAATACGTACTGAGAAAAGTTCATAATGATTTAACAAGGTACTTTTCTAGAAAAGTCGTAAAAGGAAACATAAAGACCAGGCACCTACATAATCGGCAATAAACCCATATAATTTCAAACAGAAAAGGCATCTATCGCCGTGACAGATGCCTTTTCTAATTTATTAGTTTGCTAGTTTTTCACGTAGAACCATTTGTAGAATTCCACCGTGACGGTAGTAGTCAATTTCGATTTCAGAATCGAAGCGAACAACAACTTCAAATTCCTTCTTATTGCCGTTTTCGTCAGTAGCTGTCACTTTAACAAGCTGACGCGGCTTCACGTTCTCATCGATTTGAACATCAATGATTTCTTTGCCCGTTAAGCCAAGGACTTCAGCATTTTCGCCTTCCTTGAATTGAAGTGGAAGAACACCCATTAAAGCAAGGTTAGAACGGTGAATACGCTCGAAGCTTTCAGCGATAACTGTCTTAATGCCTAAAAGGTTTGTTCCTTTTGCTGCCCAGTCACGTGAAGATCCCATTCCGTAATCTTTACCAGCAAGAACAACTAAGCCTGTTCCTTCTTCCTTGTACTTCATGCAAGCATCATAGATAGAAGTGACTTCACCAGTTGGCCAGTGGGTTGTATAACCACCTTCAGTGCCTGGTGCTATTTGGTTACGAATACGGATATTTGCAAATGTTCCGCGCATCATAACCTCATGGTTACCACGACGAGAACCGTAAGAGTTAAAGTCACGGATTTCAACGCCATTTTCACGTAGGTACTTACCAGCAGGAGTGTCCTTGCCGATGGCACCAGCAGGAGAAATATGATCTGTTGTGACAGAGTCTCCAAACTTACCTACCACACGTAGACCTGATAAAGGCTTCACCTCATCTGGGTCTGGCTTAAGGCCTTCAAAGAATGGCGGGTTTTGAATGTAAGTTGATTTATCATCGAATGAATATAATGGTTCATTGCTTGTCTTGATTTCGTTCCAGCGCTCATTATCGCTGAATACATTTTCATATTCTGCTTTAAAAAGCTCAGGTGTAACTGTGCGTTGTACAACTTCATTTACTTCTGCAGTTGATGGCCAAATATCCTTAAAGAGTACATCGTTGCCATCCTTGTCTTTTCCGATTGGCTCATTTTGAAGGTCGATATCCACTGTACCAGCTAAAGAGTATGCAACCACTAGTGGTGGTGAAGCAAGATAGTTTGCTTTAACAAGCGGATGAATACGTCCTTCAAAGTTACGGTTACCGGAAAGAACGGAAGTCACTAATAGATCGCTTTCAGCAATAGCTTTTTCAATTTCTGGCTTTAATGGACCAGAGTTTCCGATACATGTTGTACAACCGTAACCAACAAGGTTGTATCCAATTTTTTCAAGATAAGGAAGTAAGCCAGAGTCACGTAGATATCCAGTTACAACCTTTGAACCTGGTGCCAAGGAAGTCTTCACAAATTTCGGAACTTCCATTCCAAGCTCTACTGCTTTCTTCGCAACGAGTCCTGCAGCAACAAGAACATATGGGTTAGATGTGTTCGTACAGCTTGTAATCGCTGCGATCGCAATCGCACCTGTCTTCATCGTGACAGTATCGCCATTTTCGAAGTTAACCGTTGCTTCTTTTTCAATTTCAGATGCTTCAAGACCAAAGCCTTGGTTTCCTTGTGGTGCTGTTAACGCCTTATTGAATTCCGCCTTCATTTGAGAAAGTGGAATCAAGTCTTGAGGACGCTTAGGACCAGAAAGGTTTGCTTCGATTTCATCTAAGTTAATTTCAATAACATCTGTGTAAACAGGCTCTAAGTTCGGATCGAAGAATAATCCGTTTGCTTTGCAGTATGCCTCAACGATTTGTACTTGCTCTTCAGAACGACCTGTTAAACGCATATAGTCTAGAGATTCTCCATCTACTGGGAAGAAGCCACAAGTAGCCCCGTATTCAGGCGCCATGTTTGCCACTGTTGCACGGTCTGCAAGTGGTAGTGAAACAACACCAGGTCCGAAGAACTCAACAAATTTACCAACAACCCCATGCTTACGAAGAACTTGAGTTACTTTTAACGCAAGGTCTGTAGCGGTTGCTCCGTTTGGAAGCTCACCAGTAAGCTTAACACCAACTACCTCTGGAACTGGGAAGTATGAAGGCTGGCCAAGCATTCCAGCTTCTGCTTCAATCCCACCAACACCCCAACCTAGAACACCGATACCGTTAATCATGGTTGTATGTGAGTCGGTTCCAACAAGTGAATCTGGGAATGCTTCAAATTCCCCATTTTCGCCTTCCACTGCGTGAACAACGCTGGCAAGAAACTCAAGGTTTACCTGGTGCACGATACCTGTTGCTGGTGGAACGGCACGATAGTTATCAAATGCTTTTTGCGCCCAGCTTAAGAACTGATAACGCTCAGCATTTCTTTCGAATTCAAGATCCATGTTGGCTTGTAAAGCATTCGCTGTTCCGTATTGGTCAACCTGAACAGAGTGGTCGATGACAAGATCAACAGGCTTTTCTGGATTAATTTTATCAGGGTCTCCACCTAGGTCAGCCATGGCCTTGCGTAGGGATGCTAAATCAACAACCGCTGGCACACCTGTGAAGTCTTGGAGAATAACACGAGAAGGCTTGAATGGAACGTCCACTTCTTTAACCTCGTCTGTTCCCCATTTTGCTAGATTTTCAACATGTTCCTTTGTAATGACGCGGCCATCGTATTGACGAAGCACCGATTCTAGTAAAACTTTAATCGAATATGGTAGTTTTGAAACCTTACCAATGCCTGCTTCCTCAAGAGCAGCCAAATTGTAGTAGTTATAGCGTTTGCCATTTACTTCAAAAGACTTGCGTGCGCTATAAACATCGTTTTTTGACATATGAATTTCCCCCTCTACATCAAATACCAGTCGAAAAGTTTGAATATTTACTCCCATCCGAACTTTTCTTACAATCTTATATTAATACAGTCTTTTATATAAGTAAATAACAAGAAAGTTATTGTTTTTGATAAGTTTTACTTATTCTATTATTGTATTTTTGCCAAAAAAACTTAAAACTGTGTAATTAAATCATATGCATGGGGTAAAATGAATTTTATGTTTGGCAGCAAAGTTATTCTAGTAAAGTGAAAGACTTTGTCTAGAAAAATCGGGAGGCTATTGTTTGTATGACATTTCAACGAATGGAAAAAGTAATGGTTGGAGGTGAAAAAAATGGTTAAACGCAAGGCCAATCATGTCATTCCAGGAATGAATGCTGCCAGTGCTCAGGGCAAAGGGGCAGGTTTTAATGAGGAATTATCGAATGAACCGTTAACTGAAGCACAACGGCAAAACAATAAGAAGAGGAAAAAGAATCAATGAAGGAATGGACTCAGGGATTTACTGTCCTGAGTCCATTCCTTCATTCTGTCTGGTTTACCTCGTGGGCAATCGCCGTTATATCCTGACGAAATTGCTCTAATTGGGGCTTTTGCGTTTCGGAAGCCACTTCCAACGCATTTTCAATTTGCTGCAATGCTTCGTTTACTTCATTTTTTAGGTGCTTTAATTGATGACCGTAGCTTGCGCTGTCTCGGACTATATCGTGATAAAGATGTTGTGCTTCACTTACTCCCTGTTGTGCAGCTTGGAAGGCCTGTTGTTTATTTTTATGCTGTGGCATGTTGATGCTCCTTTCATTCATGATGTGAGGTTAAATTATGCATTCCGTCAGAAAAATATTCGGTATATTTAACGTTTTTCGACAGCATTCTATTGCATAGGAGGGATGAAATTGAATAAAAATGATAGCAAGGATATGAGAAAAAACGCTCCGAAAGGCGATAATCCGGGACAACCGGAACCATTAAGCGGTTCGAAAAAAGTTAAAAACCGCAATCATACGAGACAAAAACACAATAGTCATCATGATATGTAAGTAGATATGAAATATTTAGAAGCAATTGAGATTATGATGATATTTGTCGAAATGAGCGGATTTGATTCAGCGGGTATCAAGACTGAAATCGGGGGATTCTAGCGAGATGAGTCTCGATTGGGAGTTAATCGAGACCCGGATTGCTGAATTTCGGTCGAGCGAGTCCTGATTAGGAGATAATTGAGACTCAGTTCGCTGAATTCCGATTGTATGAGTCCCGATTGAGAGGTAATCGAGACTCGGATTGCTGTATTTCGGTCGAGCGAGTCCTGATTAGGAGATAATTGAGACCCAGTTCGCTGAATTCCGGTTGTATGAGTCCCGATTAAGAGGTAATCGAGACTCAGTTTGCTGTATTTTCGTCGTACGAGTCCCGATTGAGAGATAATCAGGACTCAGTTTGCTGTATTCCGGTGTACGAGTCCCGATTAGAGACTCAGTTCGCTCTTCTCCCATTGGATTAGTCCTAAATAGGAACTAATCAACTGAGATCACACGATCACAACGAAATAAGTCCCGATTTCAAAATAAATCGGGACTCACAACTCTCCACTATTAAATACCACTTAATGCGTTTAGCACCATTTCCTCTTCTTCCTCTGTGATACAGCGAAGATCAACTAAAACCTCATCTTTTTGAATACGCACAATGATCGAAGGCTGATGCTCCACCCGAAGCTTCTTTGCTAGGTTCTCCGCTGAAATTTCTTTATGCTTTAAGACAGCTACATAGCTCGGGAGTTCCACCTCTGGCATTGTGCCGCCGCCCACTTGACTGACGCTTTCCTCTATCCTAGCCTCGTATCGATTCGAATTCTCCTCCAAAGCTTGAATGAATGCACTTGTTCTAGCTCTCAGTTCCTCCCTCGTTGACAGCATATCACGGACAACTGGGATATTCCGCAAACCATTTTCCCCTCTTAAGTAGTCAATCAGCGTTCCTTCTAATGCAGCCAGCGTCATTTTATCAACACGAACGACCCGGGCAAGCTGATTCTTTTTCAAGCGATCAATGAGTTGCTTCTTCCCGACAATGATGCCTGCTTGCGGACCTCCAAGTAGCTTGTCCCCACTAAAGGAAACGAGGTCAACCCCTTTTTGTAAGACATCTGCAACGACTGGCTCGCTCCCGATCCCATGCTTGCCATAATCATAAAGAGCCCCACTTCCTAGATCCTCATAAAAGATAACATGTTCATGGGCTGCTGAAACCTGGGCTAACTCCTCTGTCTGCACAGATTTTGTAAAACCAATCACCTTAAAATTACTCGTATGTACCTTCATCACCATAGCGGTATTCTCATTTATTGCTCTTTCATAATCGTACAAATGGGTTTTATTCGTTGTCCCAACCTCAACAAGCTGGGCACCGCTCTCTGCCATAATAGAAGAAATGCGGAAGGAACCACCGATCTCCACAAGCTCTCCTCGAGATACAATCACTTCCTTATTAGAAGCAAGCTCTCGCAAAATGAGATAGACGGCTGCTGCATTATTGTTCACGACCATCGCAGCTTCAGCCCCTGTTATTTCCTTGATGAGCTTCTCCACATGGGAATGACGTGACCCTCTCTCCCCTTCTGTGAGATTATATTCAAGGTTCGAATAGGATTTGGCCGTTTCCACCACATGCTCGATCGCCCGGTCACTCATTCTCGCTCTTCCTAGATTTGTATGTAAAATAGTCCCCGTACCATTAATGACACGCTTCAAGGTATATTGAAACTGCAGTGAAAGCAGCTTTCTAACTTTAGAAAAAAGCTTCTCCGAAAATTCCATGTCAGCTGGATGAGGTCCTAGCCATTTTTCTTGTAAAATCAAGCTTCTATATTCATCCAGTGCTTCCTTCACCATTTTGGTTAGGTGTTCTTCTTCTATTCCAAACTCCTGCAAGATTTCCCTAAACCCCGCAGTTTTTTGAATTTCATGGATAGGTGGTATGTATCGAACCAATTCTTTCATATGAACTCCTCCATCGTCATCTCTGCCGCTCTATTATATCATTTTCGCAAATTAGAATGGAGTTCCAAAATAAAAGCCCCCATCAAAAACGATGAGGGTTGGGCTTAAACGGTCTTCATTTTATCAATAATTTCCTCACTCTTTGGAAAAACACCTGTTTCATCCTTGGAATAAATTTTTTCACCATTCACGGTTACTTCAAAGACTCCACCAGAGCTTGGAATTAAGTTCATTTGACTGATTTCAGAACGAAACTCAGTAAATAAATCTTCCGCGAGACCCGCGGCTTTTGGTGCATAGTTTCACATCATGCAGAATTCTACTTGTACTTCAAACTTACCCAATTTGACTCCTCCCAAAATTCTATGGAAATTTCACAAAATATTAACATTTTGTGATTATGACCATTTTAGTATAATCCCCCTTTTTCATCAAATAATCGAGAAGTGATTTTCAGAATCAGAAGAGGTATACTGATATAAGGAGGTGGACCAGTTGAGTAAAGAAGAAAAAATTCGCCTTACTTCATTATCAACGAAAGCTGGCTGAGGCTGTAAAATTGGTCCTAAGGACCTAGCGCAGGTTCTGCGTCTATTGCCAAAGCATGACCCTATCCCTGAACTGCTTGTCGGGCATGAAACATCAGATGATGGTGGGGTTTATCAATTAACAGACGAAATTGCACTTGTACAAACTCTCGATTATTTCACTCCGATTGTGGATGATCCATATATGTTTGGGCAAATTGCCGCTGCGAATGCCTTAAGCGATGTATATGCTATGGGCGGAACGCCAAAAACAGTTCTGAATATTGTCGGCTACCCAGTGAAAAAGCTTGGTGCGGATATGCTTGCTGAAATCCTACGAGGTGCTGGGGACAAGGTGATAGAATCAGGTGCCGTTACTATTGGCGGACACTCGATTTATGATCAAGAACCAAAGTTCGGACTCTCTGTTACGGGGATCGTCCATCCGAAAAAAGTATGGAAAAATGTTGGAGCACGTCCTGGTGATGTTCTTGTCTTGACGAAGCCAATTGGTGTTGGCATTATGACAACAGGTATTAAGCGCCAAGCTGTTACGTCTGAACAGGAACAACAGGTGACAGAGGTGATGGCAACATTAAATAAGAAGGCAGCTGAGCCTCTTCATAGATTTTCACCGCATGCCGTAACAGATGTCACTGGTTTCGGTCTTCTCGGTCATGGCAGTGAAATGGCAAGTGGCAGTGACGTAAGCTTTGAGATCTCACTAAGCAAGGTTCCGATACTAGAGGGTACATTAGAATTAGCGAAAAATGGTGTCGTCCCTGGCGGCTCGAAATCGAATCACAAATGGTTGGAAAATGATGTGGAATACACAGACATTTCTCCAGAGGAACAAATTATTCTATGTGATGCCATTACCTCGGGTGGTCTGCTTATCGCCTTGCCTGAAAACGAAGCTCGTCAATATGTAGAGATTTTACATAAAGAAGGCATTGAGGCTGCATCCATCATCGGGAAAGTCATCGAGAAAAAAGAAAAGCTTATCTATGTGAAGCAATGAAAAAAGGGTGTTCTCAAAGAAATTTTATGAGAACACCCTTTTAATATCGTTATTTTTGGATAGTTTTGTATTTCAAGCTTAATTTCTCGATCATATCCGCAGTCATTTTTGCAAGATCATATTCAGCCTTAAAGCCCCACTCCTCCTTTGCTGCCGTTGCATCAATGGAGTTTGGCCAGCTATCGGCAATGGATTGACGGATCGGATCAACTTGGTAATTCATTTCAAAGCTTGGAATATGTTTTTTTATTTCATCCGCAATTTCCTCCGGAGAAAAACTCATAGCTGTTACATTAAAGGCATTGCGGTGTTTTAGGCGCGATGGGTCTGCCTCCATTAAATCGACGATCGCATTCAGTGCATCAGGCATGTACATCATATCCATATAAGTACCTTTGTCAATGTATGAGGTATAAGACCCATTTTTCACCGCTTCATAATAGATTTCTACCGCATAATCGGTTGTCCCGCCTCCGGGTGGAGTAACAAAGGAGATCAAGCCAGGAAAGCGAACTCCCCTCGTATCTACTCCAAATTTTTGAAAATAGTAATCAGCTAGCAATTCCCCAGCTACCTTATTTACTCCGTACATCGTCGTTGGTCTTTGAATGGTATCCTGTGGTGTATTGTCCTTTGGAGTTGTTGGCCCAAATGCCCCGATGGAGCTTGGTGTGAAAAATTGACATGACAGCTCGCGAGCGGTCTCGAGCGCATTCATGAGTCCACCCATATTTAAATTCCATGCAAATACCGGCTTCGCTTCAGCTGTTGCTGACAACAAGGCGGCCATATGGATGAGCGTATCGACCTTGTGTCGTTTGGCAAGCTCATACATTTTGTTGCCGTCAGAAACATCAAGAACCTCAAATGGTCCATCTGTCTCCTCTTCTGGATTGCGGATATCTGTGGCGATCACATTGTCCACACCGTAGATTCCTCTTAGCTTCGTGGTTAGTTCGGACCCGATTTGTCCTAACGCCCCTGTAATCAGTATTCGATTCATCTAGCTGCTCCTCCAAACCTTTGCTTCTTATATAATTCCCATCTCTTGCCCAACTTTTTTATAAATGGCTAAAGCTTGATCAAGCATGTCTTTTGTATGTGCGGCAGAAGGCATATTGCGCACTCTTCCCGTTCCTTTTGGTACTGTTGGGAACACGATCGATTTCGCATAAACTCCTTCATCGTATAAACGTTTACTAAATTCCTGAGTTTTGACCTCTTCACCGATGATGCATGGAGTGATCGGAGTCTCGCTTTCCCCAATATCAAACCCGAGATCGACTAAGCCTTTTTTCAGATAATTTGCATTTTCCCAAAGTCGTTCATTTAATTCTGTACTCTCCATAAGAATATTGATGGCTTCTATACAAGCAGCAACATCCGCTGGGGTTAAGGCAGTTGAAAAAAGAAACGGACGACTTCTCACCTTTAACCAATCAATTAAAGATTTTTTTCCAGCTACATAGCCACCAACAACACCAATTGCTTTTGATAATGTCCCAATTTGAAAATCTACCTTGTCAGATAAACCAAAATGTTTGACCGTTCCTGCCCCTTTTCCTAGAACCCCGGAACCATGAGCATCATCCACATAGGTGATAAGGTCGAATTCCTCGGCAATTTGAACGATTTCAGGAAGCTTGGCAATGTCCCCGTCCATTGAGAAGACCCCATCTGTAATAACCATGACCTTATTGTATTGACCTGATTCTGTAGCTTCCTTCGCCTTTTTTCGTAAGTCATCCATATCGGAATGATTGAAACGAATGATCTTCGCCCTTGATAAACGGCAGCCATCGATAATCGAAGCGTGGTTAAGTTCATCAGATAGAATCGCATCATTTTTATCCATTACGGCTGAGATGGCCGCCATATTACAGTTAAAACCAGATTGATAAGCAATGGCCGCTTCGGTATGCTTGAACTCCGCTAATTTTCCCTCTAGCTGTACGTGCAGATCTAATGTACCGTTGATGGTCCGAACAGCCCCAGCACCAACTCCGTATTTCTGTATCGCTTCGATCGCTACAGCCTTCAGTCTTTGATCTGTTGCTAACCCCAAATAATTGTTCGAGGAAAGATTGATGAGTTTCTTCCCTTTTATGGTGATTTCTGGACCATTCGGGCTTTCAAGCGGATCTATCACATTATAAAGACCCTTTTCTTTTAATTCCTCAAGGTTTTCCTGTAAAAAAGCATCCAGTGTTTTACTCGACATAATGAATCCCCTTTCTCTTAAAAGATATCCTGAAAAGACATCTGTCTTTCGCAGGTGGACAATTATAAATCCTGATAACCCTTGTTAATATTGGTTTTTATAACTATTAATTTATCACAAAACTATAATTTGTACACCTATAAAGGACAGATAAAATTCGACTATCTTTTTCGATCCTCTTATTTTTCTCCCTTTATTTACAAACTATGTGAAATGTCTAGTCTTCATTTTGTAAATTTAGTAAAATAGATTATCGACCTTAATAATAGATGTTGATTTATTTTATACAGATAAAGAGAGGATATATGAATGAGTTTACTAACAGTTGAGAAATTAAGTCATACGTTTGGGGATCGGACGCTTTTTAAAGATGTGTCCTTTCGTCTTTTAGCAGAGGATCATGTTGGTCTCGTTGGCGCAAATGGCGTGGGGAAATCAACGTTGATGAAAATTATCACGAAGCAATTAATCCATGATTCTGGAAAGGTTGAGTGGACACCAGGCGTCCATTACGGGTATCTCGACCAGCATACCGTGTTAACACCCGGGAAAACGATTCGGGATATTTTGAATGATGCCTTTCTGCCGCTATTTAAACGGGAACAGGAACTAAATGAAGTAACTGCGCAAATGGCGGAGGCAACACCAGAAGAACTTGAGGTATTGCTTGAAAAAATGGCTGAGATCCAAGACCAATTGGATGCTGGCGATTTTTATACCCTTGATTTAAAGGTTGAAGATGCAGCCCGTGGACTTGGCCTTGATGCGATTGGACTCGATCGAGATGTAGCTGCTCTCAGCGGTGGACAGCGAACGAAGGTTTTACTTGCAAAGCTCTTGCTCGAAAAACCGAAAGTGCTCTTACTGGATGAGCCGACAAACTTCCTGGATGTCGAGCATATTCGCTGGTTGACCGGCTATCTCAGGGAATACCCACATGCCTTTATCCTTATCTCTCACGATACAGAATTTATGAATCAAGTATCGAATGTGATCTTTCACTTGGAGTTCTCCAAAATGAATCGTTATACCGCAACATATGAAAAGTTTTTGGAGCTTGCTGAAATTACGAAAAATCAGCATATTAACGCATATGAAAAACAGCAAGAATTCATTAAAAAGCAGGAAGAATTTATCGCAAAAAATAAGGCCCGTTATTCGACAACAGGAAGAGCAAAAAGCCGCCAAAAGCAGTTGGAGCGCCTAGAGAGAATTGACCGACCAGAAACAGCGATTAAGCCTACCTTCTCTTTTAAGGAATCACGTGGAAGCTCAAGATATGTCTTTGAAGGAACTGACTTTGAAATTGGCTACGATCACCCTCTCCTTCCAAAAATGAGCATGACCATTGAGCGTGGCGATAAAATTGCGATTGTCGGCTGCAACGGTGTCGGAAAATCAACACTGTTGAAAACGATGTTGGGGGTCATTCCTCCGCTCAGTGGAAAAATTGAAAAAGGTGACTTCCTCTACCCTTCTTATTTCGAACAGGAAGTGAAGGCAGGGAACATCACACCGATCGAGGATGTTTGGAACGAATTCCCGAGCCTTGATCAGCATCAGGTCCGTGCTGCCCTTGCACGATGTGGGCTCAAAAATGAACATATTTCCCGTCAGATGAGCCAATTAAGCGGGGGCGAGCAAGCGAAGGTCCGTCTGTGTAAGCTGCAAATGAATGAAAGTAACTGGCTTTTATTCGATGAGCCGACGAACCATTTGGATGTTGATGCAAAGGCTGAATTAAAACGAGCTTTAAAGGAATATAAAGGAACCATTGTGCTAGTATGCCATGAGCCCGATTTCTATGAGGATTGGGTTACCAAGGTCTGGAATGTCGAGGAATGGTCCCAGCAGTTAAATTAGTCGATAAAAAAAGGGCACCCGGAGTTATTGCTCTCCTGGATGCCCTTCTTTTTATGCGTCAAATACTTCTACCTTCTCCATTACATCGCCATTTCTCATGCTCAAAACTGTTTCCATACCACTTGTAACTTTACCGAAAACCGTATGAACACCGTTTAAATGTGGTTGTGGCTCGTGAACGATGAAGAACTGACTTCCACCCGTATCCTTTCCTGCGTGAGCCATCGATAATGACCCTACCTCATGCTTATGTGGGTTTCCTTCAGTTTCACACTTGATTGTGTAACCAGGACCACCTGTCCCATTTCCTCTTGGGCAGCCCCCTTGGCTTACAAATCCAGGAATCACACGGTGAAAGGTTAAACCATTATAGAAGCCTTCATTAGCTAATTTTTCAAAGTTTGCTACTGTCCCTGGTGCTTCATTTGGGTATAATTCAAACTCAATTTTTTCTCCAGTTTGCATTTGAATGGTTCCTCTTTTTGTCATTATGACAGCTCCTTTTATGTAAAAAAATTGATCAGTCTTTATCATACATGAAGATATTTGGAAAGAAAAGCATCAGGCTCATGAAACTACAAAGAAACCGACCTATACAGATCGGTTTCAACAATTATCTTACCTCTATCATGGATACCTTCTGAAATCTAGCAAATATCCCTGTGATTACAACGACAATTAGAACAGGTAAAAGCCAGCCAAGTCCTTGTTCGTAAAGAGGCAATGCTTTTTCATAAAAGGAAATGATTACTTCGAGCCACTTGAAATAAGAAATTTCAAGAGTTTCACATAGAGTCTTAATGCCGTCAATGATACTAATCAGGAATGCAACTACGGTTCCCGCTACATATACCATTCTTGAATGATTAAATAATGGCGACAAGAATGTTAGTAACACCAGGGTTACAGCAAGTGGATAGAGGAACATTAATACTGGAATGGAAAATGTAATAATATTTCCGAGCCCAAAGTTCCCAATCACAAATGAAAATAATGAAAAGAAGATGACAAATGCCTTGTAACTGATCTTCGGAAATAGACTATTGAAGTATTCTCCACAGGCAGTAATCAAACCAATGCTTGTTGTCAGACATGCTAAAATAATAATAACAGCGAGAATCACTAAGCCAAAGGTACCGAAATAATAGGATGAGGCACTGCTTAGAACGGGTCCCCCTGTATCAAATAAGCCAAATCTTTCCGTACTCGTTGCCCCAAGGTAACAAATTCCTACATAAATGATAGCAAGGAAGGAAACTGCTACAACTCCTGTCTTGAACGTTGCAGATAGAATCCCCTTTCTTGAGGTTACCCCCATCACGCGAATCGCATTAATCACAATAATTCCAAAAACAAGCGAAGCCAATGCATCCATCGTGTTGTACCCTTCGATAATCCCTTTGGCAAGAGGGTTATTCACATAGGCGTTCTGCGGTTCACCGATTGGGCCTAACGGCTTGATCACCGTCATAATTAATAGGAAAAATAACAAGATGATGATTCCTGGAGAAAGGATTTTTCCTACTCGATCCACAATTTTAGCTGGGTTTAACGATAACCATAGGGTTATACCAAAGAATACAAAGGTAAAAAGTAGCAATCCAAGTTTGATAGAATCTTCGGGAACAAATGGTGTAATTCCGATTTCATAAGCAACAGTCCCAGTACGTGGCGCTGCAAAAAATGGTCCAATGGTTAAATAGAGTAAAGATGTAAAAAAGATGGCATACTTCGGATGGACTCTGCTAGCAAGCTCCTGTAAGTTTGAACTCCCCGAAAATCCCATAGCGAGAATCCCTAAAAAGGGTAAGCCAACCCCGGTAACCAAAAATCCAATCACAGCTGGCAACAGGTTGTCTCCTGCATTCTGTCCTAGCTGTGCAGGGAAAATTAAGTTTCCAGCCCCAAAAAATAGGGCGAATAACATAACTCCGATAACTAAGTAAGATGAAAATGATAGCTTTTTCTGCATGCTGATAAATCCTCCAAGATGAATATTTTTGATAAATGCTATATTACTCTTCTTTCTACAAAAATTCAATATATTATTATGAAATATTTTGACTTTTTATAGAATTTAAAAAATACGTTAGGAATCAAGTACTTTAATAGAATTTATACTTTATCTTTCATATATTTATAGTATATTAAGAAAATTAAATCGTTATTCAAATTTCATTTTCATAACGGATTTTAAAATTTCTGAAACTTTATCAGCTTTTTGGCCGTCATATAATTGAGGTGGTAAAATTGTCCAAGGCTTCTAGAATCATGGTCTTTATCTGTTTTGTTCTCCTGATTTTTGTGCTTTTCTTTAGAAAAGGAATGATCCTCGATTATGTTGGCATCCACATTGAAAATCCTTTTTCGAAGGAACTAAAGATACCTGAAACCTATGTAAATGTCGATCGGAACCATAATGATATCCCTGATCCTCTCGATATAGTCATAGCCGCACGGGAAGAAGTTAAGAATCGTACGAGATATGAAAGTAATTACTATAAAGGAGGGTATCCACCGGATGAAGAAGGAGTTTGTACGGATGTGATTTGGAGGGGCCTTCTCGGTGCCAACATTTTGTTGAAAAATCAAATGGATGAGGATATTGCTGCAAATACGGACCTGTACGCAAGGGTTGAGGGAAAACCAGATCCAAATATTGATTTTCGCAGAGTCCCAAACCAATACGTCTTTTTTGAGAGATTTACAGAAAGCCTGACGACTGAGCTCATTCCTGGTGATGTGAATAATCTAAAGGAATGGCAGCCTGGTGATATTGTCCTTTTTCTTGATGGCTACCAACATGTAGGCATTGTTTCAGATAAAAGGGCCAAGGATGGAACTCCCTATTTCATACATAATAATCCGCCATTTGCAGCCGAAGTGAAGCTAAGCTCCTTTAAGACTCCAATTGCAGGCCATTATCGCTGGAAATACTAGATAAGAGCGATGAAAAGAATCCTCAATACGACGTATTAAGGATTTTTTTCATTGGATTTACACTTTACTTCAGGGTCCTTAGCCCTCTCCGAAAAATACTTCACTACCTCTGGGAAATTCTTTAACTCTCTTTTTCCCAATTCACTAAGATTGTAGATTCCTTTTTCTTCTCTTATATACCAGCCGTAATGGTTATTGTACAGGATGGATTGGGTCTTCTCATCGGTCCCCAATTGCCGTAACTCTTTCGGAGACAAACGCCCATACCGTTCCAAGTAGTAAGCAATCTGAATGCAATTCTCTTTGTACGCCGTCATAATTTTCGTTTGATTGCTGCCTCCAATATTGTCGATAACATGGCGTCCATTTATTTCTTCAAGAAGTTTGTTCCTCTTTTTCTTCGCTAGTTGGATGCTTCTCTTCCGGTCAAAGGGTCCTGGTGGAAATATGACTTCAAGCTTCGGACCACTTTTTAAAAAAGTAATCACCATCAATCCGAGCTCAAGCCGCTTGATAAGATGGCACATGTCATGCCACTTCTTCGAGAATCGTTTATATTTTGGTTTTGGAATCGCAATATACACGAAATTTGTTAATCGTTGGCGCTTTGTCGCTTGTATAAGTAGGTCGATATTCAGATTAAGCTTTAACTCAACGATTAGCAGTTCATCTTCCCTTACCGCCACCACGTCACAATCGTTGACCTCACCATAAACAGTGTAGCCTTGCTCCTGCAAATATTTTTGTACTGGTGCATATAAGTCCACTTCATATATTTTTTCCTTCATCATCGATCTCCCCGTTCCTTCGAAGGATAGTATACCATGATTCCTGGACCAATGTTTTCCTTTACATTACGGAAATTATTAAGCGAAAGGTTAGAAGAAATAATGTTCACAAGCGCAATAAATTTTCCTTGCTTGACACAAAATAATATGGGAGGTGTGACAGCGTGGAACAGAAGAAACAAGAAAACGAGCAGAATAATGATGACAGCTTAATGCAGCGGGTCAACCAGGCCTTTGACCATATGGTTCAGGATGTCAAAGACATGGTACAGGACAATGAGCAAAACCAGAATAGCGAACAGCAATAGTTATTTTTGTTCAATGATTGGCTGTGTTCTTGTTCAATGTGGATATAGCCTTCTGTGTATGCTGTGAACGGGTTTTATTCGGTACGAATAACATAGCGAACACATACACAGAAGGTAGTATCGTGATCAACACTTTCATTTATCGGAGCCAGTTGCTTAAGAAAAAAGCTAGATGAAAAAAGGAAAACACCAGCTTCATCTAGCTTTTTTTCAATTAATGTGCCTCAGTATAACGCTCATAAGCTTCCGCTAAAATCTGCATTGGGTGGAGAACTTCCTTGTCTGTTAATTGATCGAGCTGGTTCTTACACATCCCACATTCTGTAACGGTGTATTCGGCATTTGTTTCGGCAACGGCTTCTGCCATTGGTTTTCCGATAGCCATAGAGACCTCATATTTTTCTTTCTTAAAGCCAAAGGTTCCGCATTGACCACAGCAGCCAGCAGCGACGTCTTGTATTTCATAGCCAGGAATAAGCTCCAGTACATCCATCGCTGGATTACCGATTCCTTGGGATTTTAGATGACATGGGGCATAATACCCTGCTCTCACATTCATAGGGGCAAAATCGGTATTCAATTCTCCCTCTGCATGAAGCATGCGCAAGTATTCATCTGCATCGTAGACATGCTCAGCTAATTCATAAGCTCCCTCTGATTGCAGGAAGGAAACATACTCCTTTTTCAAAACTAATGTACAGCTCGTACAAGTCACGACAACATCATAGCCCTGTCTAGTATATTCTAATAAGTTATTTATATTATAGTTGGCATTTTTTAACCCTTGCTCCATTTTTCCATTGGCAAACATCGGTACACCACAGCATTTTTGATCAGGTTTTACAACCTCTATGCCATTGTACTCCATCACCTTCACAAAAGCATCGGCAACATCTGGGGCATTATATGTTGCATAGCACCCAACGTAATAGGCGACTTTTCGCTTGGTCGTCGCCGTTTTCTTTTTGTATCTCTTATTAAAATTATTAAAGCGATACTCCGGAAATTGACGCTCAGCTGGAATGCCCATGACCCCTTCCATTATTAACCGAACAGGTTTCATTTTCATCGCTATATTCGTAATGGGCCCAAAAGCAGAAGCGACCTTTCCAACAAACTCCGCATTACTTAAGACGAAGTCACGGAATTTCATTCCTTCTTTTTCAGCATGAACTGCTTTTGCCATAGCTGTTAAGGTTGACACATGGACATTTTCAGGGCAGGATAGGTCACAATTTCCACAAAGAGTACAAAGCTCGATGCGATGGTCATCAATGACCTCCTGATTTTCTATTAACCGTTTGAGCTCTGGCCCTAAATGCTTTGGTCCGCCGAAATCCAATGTTGCATTGGATACAGGGCAGCTGACGACACAGGCATTGCATTTTAGACATTTATCAAAGGTGCTTTCAGGATAGGCAAAGCTATGCATGCTTCATCCCCCTCTCTTCAAATCGAATAAAGCTTTCGTAGCTTGATAGAATGGAGTAAAGCCCACCCGTGATTCCATGTTGGGTCACATTTATGCCCTGTTGAGCACCAACTGGAAATACATTTTCGGGACAATAGATATATCTTCCATGATCATCCACATCTAAATGAAGCGTCCGATCCTTTAGTCCTTTCTCTGTTACTTCAAATCCACCGCCAAGTACGCCTCCACCAGCGACAATGTATTGGCGTGCTCTAACATCCATCGTTTTCGTATTGTTTTTGATCACGAGTTTTGTAAGAAGGCGGTCTTCAACATGGCTTCCGATCACCTCTGTGTCCATATAGAAACGAACTCCACGCTTCACTGCCTCCTTCAGCAAAACTTCATGTAAGCGAATGGCTGTTGCGTTTGGCGGCATTCCAGGTGCCTCAGTTATTTCAGACCCAAGCTTCGTGCGGAAATCCGATATAACGGCTTTCCAATTTTTCATTCCTAACGCTGCTGGGAAAATAAAGAGATTCGGCTTATCAAGACCCTGGCTCTTCATCTGGTTGATAATTTCAGCAATCACATTCGTGCGCACCTCTTGAAAATCGAGCACTCTCGCACCATCGAGCTGAGTCATCGTTCTCAAAGAGCCCTTTCCAAGCCGAACCATAATCGTATCTATTTCGAGTTCTGGTCTTTCTTTTTGAAGATTTCCCTTCACATACTCAGGTTGGAAATCAATGATTTCATGAAAGCCGACGATTATGACGCGACCTTTTTCAGGCAAGGGTTTGACGGTTTCTGGATAAAGGTTTGTTTCCTTTACAAAGCCGGCCCCAGTCACGATTGGAATCATTTTACTCGCATTCCCGTGATAGGGATAGCCAAGCTGCTTCACTAATCCCTTAAATTTAAAAATGGCTTCTTCCAATTTAATCTTTGATATGGACTTTTCACGCTCTACAAGCTTCGGATATAATTCCATGACACCAGAGGATTGCAGAATCTTCCCCGTTCCCTTTGCCACTAAAGCGACCTTTTCTGCATGCTCCGTTGCCCAAATGGCTGACAATAACCCAGTAAATCCTTGACCTACTACGACATAATCATACATGCTGTATATCCTCCTTCACACCTAATGACACACGATAGATCGCATCCATTAATTGCAGCTGCTTCGCCGTTTCACCTGTGGCAACCACATGCATCCCTTTCTTCCGTTCAAAGACGGCCTCTCTTAAGGCACGATTCGCCTCGTCAGGTGTTGCCTTCCCTCTTTCAACTGCCATTGCAGCAGCACGGTGATTGCAAAATGTGCCTTGGCATGGCCCCATTCCAAGTCGCGTTCTTCTACGGATATCGCCAAGATGGAAATGGCCGTTCTCAGGAATGACCGACTGAATTTCCGCCCAAGTGACCTGCTCACATTCGCAGACAACCGTGTTCAGTTTATCCTTCATTAGATCGGTTTCAATATCCCCCGCTCTTGTTCCTGCCCAATGAAACAGCTTGTTTTTTGCTGCAGGAGCGATGTTGACATCCTTGAAAAACTGCTTCGCATCTCGGTGTGCGACCATTTCCTCATGAGTGGTGCATGGGATATCGACTCCGAGCTTTTCACAAATTTTGTCGACCGTTTTTTCAGCCATGTAACGGAAGGTCGTTAGCTTTCCACCAGTAATCGTAATAAAGCCCTCTAATCCATCTCTTACCTGGTGATCGATAACAGCTAACCCTCTCGTTACATTCCGTCCGCTTTTGTCATTTGTATTTGTTTCCTGGAATAATGGTCGACTTCCGCTAAATGAACGGATAAAACGCATATTTTCGATATTTGGTATAAGCGCTTTTCCTTCAGCGATCATGCCTTCGAGCTCTTTACGGTCTAGGGAAAAATCATTTGGATCCTCTGTATTAATTCCTGTTGTTCCGAAAATGGTCACGTTATGAGCAGGTACGAAAATATCCGCATCACCCGGCATTCTGAGACGATTAATGACCTGCTTGTTGATCCGATGGCCAAAAATGGCGAGCATTCCTTTATTGTTAATGATGTACAATGGCACCTCACCAAGTTCGGCAATTTTTCCGCCCCATGGTCCCGCCGCATTGACGACGATATCTGCATAGATTTCCTTCGTCTCCCCTGTGTATAGGTCACGGGTGATGACCCCTTTGACCCGGCTCTGCTCCTTCATGATGCCAATTACCTCATGATAAGTGAGGGCCTTTGCTCCACGAGAAACCGCATCTGCTACCACATCAATGACAAGTGTGAAGCCATCAACCGCACCATCAGGAACCCGGTACACGGCTTCTGCCTGTTTATTGAGAAACGCTTCCTCCTGAAACGCTTTCTCTAACAGGACCTCTTCTGCAGGAATTCCGATTCTTTGGCAGGCTTGTAACCACTTCTTTACATACTCATCATCATCCTCAGGAACCTTCACGAACAATCCTCCAGTTTGTTCAATAGATCCTGGGACTGTTTTTTTTAAGATCAGATTTTCCCGGTAGCTTTCAATTGCAGCTTCCTCGTCTCTAACGGCGTAGCGTGCACCAGAGTGCAATAATCCATGGTTCCGAGTCGAGGTGCCATGCCCCAAATCCTGTTGCTCAACTAAAATGGCTTTGATACCACGAACGGCCAAATCGCGAAGAACACCCGCTCCCGTTGCACCTCCACCGATGACAACCACCTGTGTTTCAAAAACTTGCGCCATCATTCTTCCCTCCAGATAGACGACTCTTAAAAGAACACAAAAAAGCCGCAAAAACCCCTGGAAAACGCTTAAGCTTTCCAACGTGTTTTTACGGCTTCTCCTAATCTCTGAGCCAAATCTATTATGTTATGTCTATATCCTATCACAGAAGGGAATCGAGACCATATTTAGGTCATGTCGAAATTGTGAATTCTACTATAATAAAGCAATCTTATCTACAAAGGTGGTCCTAAGTAGCTGTCGACACAAGGAAGCAGAAACGTCCATAGGTGTTCCTGTCTTAACCCCGAAGTCCATTCATCACAAAGCGGACTGCGTCATCAATTTCTTCCTCTGTGATTGTGTAATCAGTGAGTATAACAAAGCGAGATACGAAGAAGCCACCGATGAAGGTGAATAACATCTTCATGACCCTCTCCCTTGGGATATTCTCAAGCTCACCACGTTCTTGGAAGTGATCAAAGATTTTCCCAAATCTTAATAAGACATTTTCAGAGAAG
Organism: Anoxybacillus andreesenii; assembly: GCF_030813005.1. NCBI lineage: Bacteria > Bacillati > Bacillota > Bacilli > Caryophanales > Anoxybacillaceae > Anoxybacillus > Anoxybacillus andreesenii. Next base: position 41,812 of record NZ_JAUSTU010000003.1, on the reverse strand, counting down.
TAAGGAAATAGCTCGTTTCTTAATTCTTGGTTATAAATAAATTCCTTCACAAGCACTTGAAAAATTTCTTTATTCTCATTAAAAAATTGAATTCGATTCGTAAAGAATCCTTTCAGAAATTCATCAAATGTGGCAATATTCCTCCCCATAATTTCCCCTATGACCTCATCTGCCATTGAAGGAAAAATCTCCTTTAAATAAGGGACGATAATCGAAAGGAGCAATCGATCCTTCGTTCCATAATGCTTAAAAATCGTCCCTTCTGCTACCTCTGCCTGCTTCGCAATTTCTGCGGTGGAAGTGTTGGCATAGCCTTTTTCCGCAAACAACTCAATTGCGGTTTGGATGATTTTTTGTTGCTTCACTGTTTGTTTCTTTGAATTGGCCATCTCCTGCATTAAACCTTCTAATAATTTGCTTTTTGTCAATCTTTTCACCAACCATTATAATTTCCGATATTTTTTTAGAGCGAATAAATTAAGGACGATAAAGACGGCGGCAAATGCCATTAATATATATAAATCAAAGCTGATATCTGCTAACCCCATGCCCTTATACATAACCCCTTGTAAACCGTCTGCCGCATAATAAAGTGGCATGATTTTTCCAAGGACCTGCAGCCAACCAGGCATTCCTTCCAGCGGGAAGATTCCCGAAAAGAAGATTTGCGGTACAATGGCAATCGGTATGAATTGCACCATTTGAAATTCTGATGCGGCAAAGGATGATAAAAGTGTTCCCAGTGATAATGCAACTAAAGCTAAAATCAAGTTGATCAAAATTACATTCCAAATTGAACCAACTAAGACAATATCTAATACATGAATGGAGAATAAGACAATGATAATCGTTTGCAGAACGGCAAATATACCAAAGCCGACTAAATAAGCAGCGACAATTTCCCATCTTCGAATCGGTGTGGACATCAATCGCTCCAACGTCCCCGATGTGCGCTCCTTCAATAACCCAATTCCCGAAATGAGAAAAACAAAAAAGAATACGAAAAATCCAACTAATATCGGGCTGAAGACATCAAAAAATTCCGTTTTACTGCTCCCATACACATATTCCGTTTTTACCATGTCCTCGGTTTGCAGAGGAATTTTCATTCCACTTTTTTCTAGCAATTGGGCTTGCATTTTGGCGCCGATCAATTGCTTGATCTTCATTTGCAATTTATTAGCGATAGCCGGATCACTATTAAGCAGTGTAAGAGCCGGTTTCTCATTTTCTACTTTTAGAAAAGCATCTAGTTCATGCTTAATCATCGTTTCCTTAGGATCTGAAATATTTTCAAATTCCTTCACGTGAATGTCTGCCTTTTCTAGTTCTTCAATGAGAGGTTGCTGTACATTTTCCACGCCGATAGTTGGTTCGACAGCATTGCCATTAAAAACTAGATACATCAAGGTCAAAATCAGCAATGGTGCCACGAATAGGAGAGCCAATGTGCGTTTGTCCCGAAACACTTCCAGGATGATTCGTTTAATCAGTGCGGTCGTTCTCATGAGTCCTTCCTCCCTGCATATAGGAACACCTCATCAAAACTATTCGTTTGATAGAGATCCTTTAGTTCTTGTGGTGTACCATGGGCGATAATCGAACCATCTCTCACCATCGCAACAAAATCGCATCTTTCTGCTTCATCCATGACATGTGTCGTGACGATGATGGTCTTTCTTTCTTCTCTTTTTAACCGCAGAAGCTCATTCCAAATACTGAATCTTAACTCAGGATCAATCCCAACTGTTGGTTCGTCTAAGATTAATATTCTTGGATTTTGAATGAGGGCAATAGCCAACGACAAACGGCGCTTCATCCCGCCCGAATAAGCAGACACCTTTTTATTAAGGTCCTCCGTTAGATTCACCAAGCTTGCAGCATAGGAGATTCGTTCCTTCATTTCCTTCTTACTAAGTTTATATAGGGAAGCAAAAAAGGTTAGGTTCTCCTTCCCTGTTAGCTCCATGTACAGTGCATCAGATTGTGCCATATAGCCAATTTCCTGCAACATCTCTAAATTCGGCATTCTTTTCCCAAGAACATCAATTGCACCTTGATCAGGTCGGTCCATCCCAACAATCATTTTGACTAGTGTTGTTTTCCCTGCGCCTGACGGTCCAATAAAGCCATAGATGGTCCCCTCGCCAATCGACATTTGGATGTCTTTTAGGACCGTCTTCTTACCAAAGCTTTTTGTTACATTTTCAATCGCAATGGTTTCATTCATGCTATCACTCCTCTGTTAGTGAGTAATTACTCACTTAATTTATACCACCTATTTACATGCAAATCAATAAAAAAGTGAGTAATTACTTGCTTTTTTTTAAAAATATTTGTTGTTGACTAATCTGTTATTACTGTATATATTGTATATGAACAGATAGTACGAAATGAGGGATGCGAAGCAGTGAATATCATCATATCGAATACATCAGACGAACCGATATATTTGCAAATTGTCAATCAACTCAAGGAACAAATTATTAAGGGGGAAATTATCGAGTCTGATCCCCTCCCTTCGATTCGAAGTTTAGCCAAGGAATTGAGGATCAGTGTCATAACCACGAAGCGTGCCTATGACGAATTAGAAAAAGAAGGGTTAATTGTCACCGTCGCCGGTAAGGGCTCCTATGTAGCCCCTATTAATACGGAAATGCTTCGTGAAGCAAAAATCAAATTAGTTGAGGAGAAAATGACAGAAGCTGTCACCACTGCAAAATTAATCGGTCTGTCATTGGAGGAATTGACTGAAATGCTAACGTTTATTTTTGAGGAGTGAGGAAAGTGGAAAAAATTCTGCAATTAGAAAATGTCTCAAAAAGCTTTAAAGGTTTTTCGCTTAAGAATATCAGTTTCTCTCTCGATAGAGGGTATATTATGGGCTTTATTGGACCTAATGGTGCAGGAAAAAGTACAACCATCAAGCTCATGATGAACCTTTTAAAAAAGGATCATGGTGTCATCAAAATATTCGGATTGGATCATGTCCAGCATGAAATCCCCATCAAAGAACGAATCGGTTTTGTGTACGATTCCAATCACTTCTACGAGGAATTAACCGTCCAAGAAATGAAGAACATGGTCCGTCCATTTTATAAAAATTGGGCGGAGGGATTGTTTCAGCAGTATGTGAAGGAGTTTAACCTCCCACTTAAGAAGCAGATTAAGCATCTATCCAAGGGGATGAAAATGAAATTTTCATTGGCGATTGCTCTATCCCATCACGCAGAGTTACTTATTATGGATGAGCCAACCTCTGGTTTGGATCCGTTAATCCGTCATGAATTACTTGAAATTCTGCAGGGTCTTATGGAGGATGAGAATAAATCAGTCTTCTTCTCTACTCACATTACCTCTGATTTAGATAAAATAGCCGATTATATTACGTTCATCGATAATGGCGAAATCGTTCTCAGTAAGACAAAGGATGAGCTTCTCGAGGAGTATTGCATTGTTAAGGGAAACAAGGAGCAGTTACATAAAATCGATCGTGGGGTGTTTGTTGGCATTAACGAGAATCATTATGGATTTGAGGCTTTATCTAATCGAAAAATGGATGTCCTCAAAAGCTTTGGAGATTCCGTTTTAATCGAGAAGCCCACACTAGAGGACATCATGATCTTTTCGACAAGGAGGAGTGAAAACCATGTATCAACTTATTAAAAAAGACTTATTGATGCAGAAGAAAGCGTTGATGTTTGCCCTGCTTTATCTCATTTTCTTTACTTTTGCGATTGCAAAGAATGAGCCGATTGGATTAACCATTGGAATTATGGTCGTAACCTATATGCTAGCGCTAGGCTCTGCATCGTTGGAAGAAAAGAATGATAGCGATATTATGCTATTAAGTCTCCCGATCAAAAAGAAATCGATTGTGCTATCAAAATACCTTTCTGTCTATATCATTGCAACCGGCGTATTTCTATTTAACTATCTCATCTATTTGGGTGTCCATACATTCAGTATCCCTTTAGAAATGTTTCCTATCACCTATGTAGGATTTGCTGGAGCCATTATTGCTGTGACCATTTTTAGCTCAATCTCTTTTCCACTGATCTTTAAGCTTGGATATGCCAAGTCAAGAATCATAAATTTAATACTATTTTTTGGACTGGTCTTTCTCTCAGCTCCTGTAACAGAAGCCATAAACAAAAATGAAAATCTTGCTGTTAAGCAATGGCTACAAAAACTTGTTTATGAAAGTTCTAATATTGAGAAGACGTTGTTCATTTTACTTCCACTGTTAGTCATCTTAATGATTTCCTATAAGCTATCCCTAACCTTTTATACCAAAAGGGAGTTTTAGGGACACCCAATGGCACTTTGCCCTGTATTATTTGGAAGGAGCATCAGGAAGGCGAATTTTAAGAGCTACTGAAATTACAATATTAAAAAGTCCAATTTCTATGCATTCAATTGAGGAATTGGACTTTTCTAGTTACCCATCAAAAACATCAGTACATAATTTTCGTGTTTTCCAATTGCTTGATCACCTGCGACATTCACAACCTCAAAACTCTTTTTCGTGCCTTTTGAAAAATTCATAGTATGTACGGACATTTTCTAGTTCCGTCCAATGTCTTACCTTAACAGGGTTTTCATCAAGATTATAAATTTTTGCCTCCCGCATGGATAGTAGAAATGGAGAATGTGTTGATATGATAAACTGACAGCCAAAAAATCGAGCAGAGTCTTCAATAAATTTCACCAATTCTATCTGGCGTTTAGGAGAAAGACTGTTTTCCGGCTCATCCAAAATGTAAAGTCCATTATCGCCAATTTTTTCAGTGAAATACAGGAATGCACTTTCTCCATTCGAGTATTCCCTTACATTATCCATTAATTCATTCCTCACAAAACGGGACTGTGTTTTACTTCTAGCTGTGTTAACTTTTTTTAACTGCTCGTAATCTGCCATAGATCTCATTTGGAAATGGGAATATTTCGCATCTAAATATTCTTCAAAAAGTTTTTCCCGTTTTTGATCTATTCCCTCATTGAGGTTCCGGATATCCAACATATAGTCAAATACATCATCACTAGTAATAATTCTGCTATTTTCAGGAATGTCCTCCTTAAGCTGCATCTCACACATATTGACATAATCGGGATAGAAATTAGATTTATTATAGATAGAATCACGTTTGATTCCTGTTTTTTCAGCTATCACATTTAATGCAGTAGATTTTCCTGAACCATTTCCGCCATATAAAATCGTCACTGGCTCAAAAACAATCGTTTCAAAGCCATTTCTTGATAATATCTTAAATGGATAAAACGAGTCATAGCACGTTCTTTTTATATTCATGAAAAAGTCAAATTCCATATCCTCATCTGGAAATGAAAAAGCATGTAAATAGACCATAATTTCCTCCTTACCGTTTATTCACATTATAACTGACCGTAAAAATCTAAACCATTATTCATCTATCCTGCATACCTTAAATAGAACTTTTCTTCATTCATTTCAATAAAATAAACTTTGCCTTCAGCATACAAAAAGAAAACCGAAGTCTCTTATATAATCAAGAGATTTCGGTTCAATATTCAAAATCATCTTATAAAAACCATTTTCCCTTTGCGTAGAAAAATCGGCTTACTTGAAGTCGAAATTTGCTTAGCGTATGTTTTGCGCTTTTTGTTGATGGACCCCCCATATGTTAAAGATTCGAAAACTCCTCCACCAGTTCGGCAAATTGTGTCAATGTATTCTTTATTGGTTCTGGTGTTGTTAAATCCACGCCTGTTTTCTTAAGCAATTCCAATGGATAGTCTGAGCTACCGCTTTTTAAGAATTCAAGGTAGGATTCAAGTGTCGCCTTGTCACCGTCAAGTATTTTAGTCGCGATATGAATGGCTGAGGCAAATCCAGTTGCATACTTATACACGTAGAACGGCCGATAAAAATGCGGGATTCGCGACCATCCATATTTTACCTCCTCGTCAAACACTAATGCATCCCCATAGTACTGTCGGAATAGCGTTTCATATATTTGATTAAAGACATCAACATTCAGCGGCTGTCCCTGTTCCGCTTTTTCATGAGTCAGCATCTCAAATTCCGCAAACATCACCTGCGTAAAAAAGGTTCCTCTAAATTTATCGATAAAATGGTTGATGAGATGTTTCTTAACAAGTTCATTCTTTTCCTTATCTAATAAATAATGAATGAGCAGGACTTCATTCACGGTGGATGCGACCTCCGCAACAAAAATGCTGTAACGGGCTGTGATTTGTGGCTGATGCTGGGAGCTTAGTTTACTGTGGACACCGTGACCACATTCATGAACAAGCGTGAATAGACTGTCAAGATCGTCATGATGATTCAACAAGATAAATGGATGAACTCCGTAGACTCCTAGGTTATAGGCACCAGAGCGCTTACCCGGTGTTTCACGGACATCGAAATAACGTGCTTTTTTGAATTCCACAAGGGTTTCTACATAATCCTTCCCAAGTGGCGCTAAAGCTTTGAGCATCGTCTCGAAGGCTTCATCAAAAGAAATTTCCTGCTTTACACCACTGACAAGGGGGACATTCATATCGTATTGCCTAAGTTCATCCAGCTGAAGCTTTTCCTTGCGTAACTCGGAATAACGGTGCAGTGGCGCGATATTGTCTTTAGTTGCTTGAATGAGGTTTTCATACACCTCTTTTGGCACATTATCACCAAATAAGGCTTTTTCAAGTGCAGATGGATAACTACGAATTTTAGAAGTCGTCACATTATTTTTCACGGCCGCAGCGAGTGTTGAAGCAATGGAGTTTTTCATTTGCAGGTATGGCTTGTAATAAGCCTTATACGCTTCCTTCCGTTTTTCTCGGTCTTCATCCTCAATTAGCTTCGAGTACATCCCTCTTGTTAACTCAACCTTCTCACCGTTTTCATTGGTAACCTCACCAAATTGGATATCGGCATTATTGATCATTCCATACGTCGTCGATGGTGCAGAGAGTGCTTCTCCTAATTGCGAAAGGATTTCCTCTTGCTCCTTACTGAGAACATGCTTCTTGTACCGGAACGATTCCAACAAATCCTCTTCGAAATACTTAAGTCCTTCCTCTTCGGCTATGTACTGCTTAAAAGTTGCTTCATCCAAGCTAAGTAGGAATGGCATAAAAAAGGAGGTCGCAGCACTCACCTTTACACTTAGCGTTCTTGCTCGGTCTAATAACGATTGCGATGTGGTATCCCTCGTATCAAGGTCCACACTTAGCATCGCATAGGCAAATACATGATTAAATTTGTAGGACAGCTCTTCTTGCTTCTTCAAAAAATGGAATAGATCCTGTCCATTTTTGATAGCACCATCAAAATTTTTAAGGTCATTTGCCATCGTTTCAATAGCAGATAAATCCTCTTCCCATTTGCTTATGTCGAGATAAAGATCATCCAGATTCCATTTTTCCTCTATTGGTACTTCTGCTCTTGATTTGTAGGTTGTCATCGTTGTGCTCCTTTGAAAAGTATTTTCCTCCTTATTTTACTAAATTTTAGCAAGAAATACTTTTAAGAAGATTTGGACACATCAAAAAAATGAAAATGGATGATTTTAAGCTCTTTATTTTGTTAAATTTTTTTCACAGAATCTTTTAAGGTTTGTTGGTTTTCTTCATCCCAAATCTCATATATTTCAAAGGTACCCTCCTCAAAAAATAATGGAAATCTCCTTTTAAACCAAGGTTGCATGGGAAGATTTAAAGCCTCATTAATTGGAACCCAAAATAGTTCTCCTTCAGGGGGATCTGTTAATAGCTGACCTTCAAAGGATTGAGCTAGATAATTAAAAACCATATATCTATAATTCTGTTTCGGGTCCACATATTCATCTAACCCCTTGTATACTAAATCTTTAACCCTTAATCCTGTTTCTTCCCATACTTCACGAATGGCCCCTTCTGTCAGACTTTCAGGAAAGTCAACCTTGCCTCCAGCCCCAATATATCCTGGGAATCCCTTTTTGCTTGGTCGATTTAATAATAATACTTTGTCCCCATCTTGAACTAAACACATCGTGTATAAATCAACTTTTATCATGAATTCGTTTCTCCTCTATTGCTTATCTTTTTTATTTTTCTCTGTTAAGGCTTCAAGACAACCTTAATGCAATTATCTTCTTTTTCGTTGAAAACATGGTATCCACGTGAGGCTTCCTCAAGCGGCAATATATGTGTGATGATTTTAGTTGGATCAAGCTCACCTTTTTTGATTTGTTCATACAAAAATGGCATATAATGCCTTGCTGGCGCCTGTCCCATTTTGATCGTGATGTTTCTTGTGAAAAAAGGACCTAGCGGAAACATATTATATAATCCACCGTACACCCCCGTAAGCTGTAGGGTTCCACCCTTTCGAACAGCCTTTGTTGCGATTTGGATCGGACCGAGTGTACCACCTTGTAGCTTTAATTTCTGTCCGACAAATTCAAGGGGCGACTTTTTCCCATCCATCCCGACACAATCGATAACCACATCTGCCCCACCCTTAGTTATTTCTTTTAAGGTTTCTCCCATGTCCTCATCTTTGGTAAAATCAAAGGTTTCGGTCTTAAATACCTTCTTGGAATGTTCAAGGCGGTTTGGTATATGATCAACAGCGATAACTCGTTCTGCCCCCTTGGCCCAAGCAAATTGCTGAGTCATTAACCCTATCGGACCTGAACCCAATACGATCACCGTATCTCCCTTTTTAACGCCAGCATTGTCGACACTCCAATAGGCTGTTGGTAGAACGTCCGAGAGAAAAAGGAGAGATTCATCCTCCAATTCACAATCCTGTGGAATCACAAAGGGCGTATAATTTCCGAACGGAACCCGTAAATACTCGGCTTGTCCTCCAGGATAGTTGCCAAATTTTTCAGAATAACCAAAATACCCACCTGAATCATAGTGGGGATTGGAATTATCACATTGACTTTCCAAATCATGCTCACAGTAATGACATCTCCCACAGGCGACAGTAAAAGGAATGACAACCCGATCGCCTTTTTTTACTGCGGTCACATCTGGCCCGACCTCTTCCACAATCCCCATCGGCTCATGTCCAATGATATAGCCGATGGGTAGTGGGAAATTCCCTTGATAGAGATGAAGATCTGAGCCACAAATTGCCGTAGATGTAACCTTAATGATGACATCTTCCCGGTCTTGAATGGATGGTGATTCCACATCTTTAACAGCGACTTCATACTTTCCTTGATAGGTAACGGCCTTCATAATATCCTCCTTGTAAATACAAATTCACATAAGGATATTTTCCCCCATCATTTCTTTAATATGCTAGAAGTTAAGTTAGCATTTTTCCCTGTAAATCATAATGACAATAATAATGAGCATTAGAACTAGGACACTAATTAACATGAAAGTTTTGACATTCTTGAAATCGGCTTTCTTACCATTTTTTATTAGAATTTAAAAAAAACGCCTAATGGTATTATCCATTAGGTGTATTTACATTTAGTCTATTTTTTCCAGCCAATCCTTTCCTTCTACTTTTCTTGCAACAAGCATAGCTGCAGCGTTGTCGCCTGTAACATTCAGCATGGTAGCCGGTGCATCAATGACAGTACTAATGGCTGCGATAACAGGAAGAGCTTCAATCGGAAATCCGTACAAACTGATAATGAGCATTTCTGCAATCATACCGCCGCTTGGAATTGCACCCATAACTGTGCCACCAAGCACTGCAATGAGCATCGCAATCCCGATGGTCGAGAAGCCTGTAAACTCCATGTCGAAAACGCTGAACAACACAGCAATTTTTAAGATTACCCCTAGAACCGAGCCATCCTTATGCATCGATGCCCCAAGTGGGATGACGGTTTCACGAATATCCTTTGGTATCCCCATTTTTTCAGTAGCTTCGAGGTTGACTGGAAGTGACGCCATACTGCTACAGGTAGCAAGGGACGTAACAGAAGGAGAAATCATATTTTTCCAAAAGGTTGTGATTCCCTTTTTCCCCCCTGCGATAAACGCATAAATGGTATAGGCGATAAAGAAAAATAGAATGGATACGACAAAATACAGAATCGTTGATTTCATATATGTATGTAGCAAATCAGTCCCGAAAGTCCCGACAAGATAGGCAAAATAAGCACCCAATCCTATCGGTGCATAGTACATGATGAGATTGACCATTTTAGTCAAAACCAATGTTCCAGCGTCCATGAAGCGGGCCAGTGGCTTAGCCTTTTCCCCTACGAGTGAAGTGGAAAAACCTAATAGCAAGGAAAAGAAAATGAGTGCAAGCATATGCTCCCTTGTAAAAAGGTCAATGAAATTCGAAGTGGTGAATATCCCGACGATTTGTTCGGCTGCAGAAATCGATTCCACCGCTTCTGGCTTAGCAAGTTCAATATGCATCTCAGCAGCCGAAGGAAACAATTTCACTGCTGTAACCATTACCAATGCTGCAATAAGGCCTGTCCCTATGAAAACAAGGAAGGTCGAGGAGATGACATTTTTAAAGCGACTACCACTTCCCATATTGGCAATCGCCGAGGTTGTTGCAAAGAATACGAGTGGTACGACGACGGTAAACATTAAATTCAAGAAAATATCACCAAGGGGTTTAAGAACTTCTGCCCTATCTCCTAAAGTGATGCCAATGATGCTACCTAAAATAACCGATGAAAGTAAAATAATTGGAAATCGGTAGCTTTTCCAGGCTGTTTTCAAATTGACTACCCCCACAACAAGAACCAGATTTATATTTAATATAATACTATACTATTAAACTATCAAAGAAAAAAAGTACATAAAAAACGAAACACTAGACATCCCGAAAAGGCGATTTGATTGCTCAATGACATTCATATTTCTAATTTTTCGGAAGGATCAAAAGTATTTCTATCGAATCATTAGTAAGAGAAAAAATAGAGTAGGAGGACAAGAATTGAAAAAGCGTCACGAAGTATTGTTTAATCAGTTAAAAGCTTATCGAGATGAAATTTTGGCAGTTCTTGAACACGTCTCTCCTGAAGAGGCAGAGATCATACCACAGGGCTTTAAGAACAATATTCGCTGGAATTTGGGTCATATTTATTTGGATCAATATCTCTGGATTCAATCTGTTACAAAAGAAAAGGCGATTGTACCAGAGCAGTTTATGAGTTGGTTTGGTTATGGTACTTCTCCCTCCAACTTTGATGTCAATACTCCGACCTTTAATGAATTAAAATTGATTTTGAAATCACAGCCATTCGAGATTAAGAATCAATACGGCAGTCGTTTGGAGGAAGAATTTCCGCCTACTGAAATGGGCATGCATACGATCGAGCAAGTTCTGATTCGCACAATTTTTCATGAGGGCATGCATCTTCAATCCATACTTGATATTTTGAAAATGATTGAAAGATGAAGGTGATGAGTGAAAATGAACATCCTGATTTTTTCATCTCTACCATTCTGGATTCTGTAGAAAAATCCCTCTTATTTGAGAGGTATACCTTGATCTGTCCCGGCCGGACTTGACCAATCACCAAACCATACAAAAAGGGATTAGATTCTCTCTAATCCCTTAGCCATTTTGTTGTAAATTCCGATTGTCTCTTTGAACAAGCATTTGCTGTGGTAGAGGAATTTCTATACCATTCTCATCAAAAGCATCCTTAATGGCTTTACGAAGCTGTCGTTCCACTCCCCATTGCTCCATATTTACCGTCTTTGCAATAACACGAATCACCACGTCGGATGTACCGAATGCTTGTACACCGAGAACCTTTGGAGCCTCAACAATGGCCGGATTGTGAGCAGCCACCTGATCACAGGCTTTTTGCATAATCTCAATCGCTCGATCAATATCGTCCTGATACGAGATCCTTATATCAACAAGTGCCTGCATATTTCCCCGTGAATGATTGCTTATACTAAGAATTTCTCGATTCGGGATAAAATGTAGAGTTCCGTTAAAGCCACGAACCTGAGTCGTCCTCAACCCCACAGCCTCCACAATGCCATCAAAATTCCCAATCGTAACATAATCATTGACATCAATTTGCTTTTCGAGCAAGATGAAAAAGCCCGTTACAACATCGCTAACCAGCCCTTGAGCACCAAATCCGACGGCAAGACCCACAATTCCTGCACCAGCAATTAGGCTTGCAACCGGTATATTAAACACACTCAACAATGTTGCCGCAACAATAAAGATTAAGGCATATTGAAAAATATTTTCCACTAATCGATGTAGGGTCAGGGCTCGTCCCTCTGATATTTCTTTGCGATTCATGACCCGGTTGAAAGTCTGTTCTAATAATTTTCGACCGATTCTTTTAATTATGAAATAAGCAATGAAAATCGCAATAACCTTTAAAGAAATACTGCCAATTTTAATAATCAAGCTTTCCCAATCATAATTTTCAACCCAAGTGGCAAAATCAAAACCTAAGAAACCTAACACAATAACATCCTTTCTATAGAAAAACTATTTACCAGAATCCTTTTTCCCTTCATGGTCAGGAAAAAGAAAATAAGATATAACTCCTGATACGATAACGGCACCAATGGCAATCATTAACCGAATGGAATACTGAATCTCTTCGTAGCCCGAATTCAGCATCCACATGGCGACAAACCAAACAACAATCATAATAGGAATGCTGAAAGTTAATCTTTTTGATTTCAAATTTAAACTCCCCTTCTTTGTCTCTTCCATTCCTATTATACAATTACAAATTGAATTCGATCGAACATTTTGGTTAGAACGTAGTGAAGGATTTGCAGGCCGTTTTTATGGTATAGACTCGTGCCGAAAAAATGAATAGGCCATTTCGATTATTTTCAATGTAATTATGGATACTAGTTATCCCTTTTCTGACCCTTCCGACTAAAATCTCAGTCCCTTTTGCCTCCCATGAAAACTGATTGATTCTCAGGATCTCCTCAGCTAAAAGCTGAAATTTATATTCGTCTACCAAATTTTTCAAGCGGTAAAGCTGATCCTTGTCAGACATGTACGTATTATCTCGATAACTCTGATGAACGAAGGCAACAAACTCTCGTAATTGATTTCCTAAAAACAATGCTTTTTCACGTTCAAATTCCATTGAGATAGCTCTCCTTTTTTGTAAATATATATGCGAGAAAAAGGGCTCCAACCTTTAAATTGTGAAAAAATGAAAGGACCGCCATACGATGAACAAAGGGTAAAGCTCTAATATGCTATAATCTTTGTAAATACAAGGAGGGTTGAGTATGCTGAAAAAATGGCTTCAGGAGTCCAACTACACAGTTGTATTTACTGGTGCAGGCATGTCAACAGAAAGTGGCTTGCCTGATTTTCGTTCTTCGAATGGGATGTGGAAGAAGAAAGACCCCAGCAAGATTGCCAGTACGGACGCACTGAATCATAATGTGGAGGAATTCATTGAATTTTACCGGGAGAGAGTGATTGGAGTAAAAGAATACCAACCTCACCGTGGCCACTATATTTTAGCGGAATGGGAACAGAAGGGCCTTCTCCAATCAATCATTACGCAAAATGTGGACGGTTTTCACCATGCGGCGGGTTCAAAACAAGTGGCGGAATTGCATGGAACACTGCAAAAGTTACACTGCCAAAGATGCGGAAAACAATTTGACAGCTCAGAATATTTGCATGGAGATTATTATTGTAAATGTGGCGGAGTCCTTCGCCCTTCAATAATCCTGTTCGGAGAGTCTCTCCCTGAGGAGGCATTCCATCTGGCACTTGAGGAGTCAGAAAGAGCGGAACTATTTATCGTATTAGGTTCTTCATTAACAGTCACGCCAGCCAATCAGTTTCCACTTATCGCAAAGGAAAACGGTGCAAAATTAGTCATTGTTAATCAGGAGCCAACCCCATTTGATCATTATTCGGATTTGGTCATTCACGATAAAAAGATTGGCGAGTTGCTGCAGGAATTGGAATTATAAAGGTGTATCAAAAAGCAAAATTTTAAAACAGGGCTTGAGTTCATTGTTGAATCTCAAGCCCTGTTTTAAAATTATTAGGCCTTTTTTACAAACTCTGATTTGAGCTTCATGGCTCCAAATCCATCAATTTTACAATCGATATTGTGATCGCCGTGAATCAAGCGAATATTTTTTACCTTTGTGCCGATTTTTAATACAGTTGAGCTTCCTTTTACCTTTAGATCCTTGATAACCGTGATGGTATCTCCTTCTTTAAGAAGATTGCCGTAGGCATCTTGTACGACTAATTCATCCTCGGCTGAATTGGAAGCTTGCTCACCGGACCACTCATAAGCACATTCCGGACAAACGAATAGTCCTCGATCCTCATAGGTGTATTCTGAACTGCACTTTGGGCAATTCGGTGTCTCGTTAGACATTTCATATCCTCCTAATCTTCAATATAGTCCCCTCTATACTGGCATAGACTTCCAGGATTGGCAAGTGAGATTGCTAGATTCCCCCATTCGATTTACATGGTGAGATTTGTTTAAAAAAGGAAGATTTAAAGATATTTTCATTTCCACTTTCTGAACGTATTTATCTTAAGCCAGAAGCATGCTTTTTTTAGAATAATTTATTCCACTTTTGTAAATTATAAGATCGTCCGAACTTATGTATTTGGGACCATTAAGATAGTGAAGGAGCAAGATACATGGAACATTCTCAAGTACCCATACCCAATCCGCCTCAGGCCATTACGACAAAGGATATCTCCTATTTAAAGGATGCCATGAGCTGGGAGCTATTAGCTTTTAAGAAATTTCATTTTTACGCAGAACAGGTTGAAAATGAAGAATTCAAACAGGCATTGAATCAAGCGGGAAAGATGCACCAAGCCCATTTCGAACGGCTTTTATCACATCTTGATGTCAACAATGATGCAGTCATGGCGAATATTCCAAATCCAAATCAAAGTCAGCAGCACTAAGTTTAGGGGTGATTCTATTGCAAAACCAACAGCAAAATAAGCAAATTGCCAACCCGCAAACAGGGCAACTACCAAAGGTAAAAACACCTGAAATGAATGATCGTGATTTTTTGAATGATGCACTTGCCACTTGTAAATATTTAACCGACAGCTTGAATGTTGCTGTTCGTGAGGCGAGTCATGATGCGTTGTTTGTAGACCTACTTCAAATGCTGGAAGAAACGCATCGTAGTTGTCGTCATTTTTATACACTTATGTTCCAAAATGGATGGTATAAGCTTGAGGCCGAGGAGCAGCAAAAAATCGATCAGGCCCATCAACAGTTCAGCAGCTATTCCTCGCAATTTCCTTTTCAATAATTAGCACAAAAAGGCTGAGAATTTCACGCTCAGTCTTTTTCCTTATTTCTACTCTTTTTCAACTTGACTTACTGGAAAATTGACCATTTTTTTGCTATTGTGGAAAAATGAGGTGAAGATATGAAAAAGAGATTCCCAGTTTTAGAGACTGAAAGACTTATATTGAGGGAAATAATAGAAACGGATCGTTTGGATATTCTAGAATATTTGTCAGATGAAGAAGTAATGAAATTCTACGGTATGTCCCCTTTTAGGGATGAAGAGGAAGCACTCGAAGAAATTAACTGGTACCGGAAAATCTTCGATTTTGGGGTAGGCATACGATGGGGAATTACACTTAAAGAAATAAATAAGGTGATAGGATCATGTGGGTTCCATAACTGGGATAAAAGGCATCATCGAGCGGAAATCGGGTTTGAGTTATCAAAGCATTATTGGAATAAGGGAATCATGGGAGAGGCATTAAGGGCGATTATTCCCTTTGGATTTGTAGAGCTAAATATTAATCGAATTCAAGCATTAGTAGAGCCAGAGAACTTTGCATCACTAGGTTTATTAAAAAAGTTGAAATTTAATGAAGAAGGTTTGCTAGCACAATATGAATTCACTTGTGACAAATATGATGATTTACTTATGCTGGCAAGGTTAAAAAAGGATTTCTAGCTTAGAAAGGAGCCTTTCATTCATATAATGGGGCTCCTTTCTATGAATTTGCTTATTCCCCTATTGAGAACCCATTAATCAAAATTCATTAGAAACGGAGATCATTAAAAATATGTAGAGTGACCAAAAGGGAACCTAAAAATTGATCATTGTGGCTGCATACGGATCGCTCCATCTAGGCGGATCGTATCACCATTGAGCATTGGATTTTCGATGATACTGGTTGCTAAATGAGCATACTCTTCAGGATAACCGAGACGCTTTGGAAATGGAATCATCGCACCTAAGGCCTGCCGTGCAGGTTCAGGAAGATTGCCGAACAACGGCGTATCAATGAGACCAGGAGCAATCGTAACATTACGAATCCCGAATTGAGCGAGCTCTCTCGCAATTGGCAGGGTCATACCTACAATCCCGCCCTTTGATGCACTGTAGGAGGCTTGCCCAATTTGTCCTTCAAAAGCTGCCACAGATGCCGTATTGATGATAACCCCTCTTTCCCCTTCTTCATTTGGCTCATTCGATGTCATTTTTTCAGCCGCTAGCCTAATCACATTAAAGGTGCCGATTAGGTTGACCTCAATGACTTTTTTGAAACGGCTCAGATCATGCGGTCCCTTTTTGCCAACGACTCTCTCGCCAATTCCTATTCCAGCACAGTTTACAGCTACATGAACAGCGCCAAACTTTTCTATTGTTTGATTAAGGGCGACTGCTACTTCCTCTTCGCTCGCCACATTGGCTTTGACAAAAAGCGCACGATCGGAACCTATTTTCTCAACAAGTGTATCTCCTTTTTCCTCGTTCATATCAATGATTGTAGCAAAGCCACCATTTTCAACAATGCGCAAAACAGTTGCTTCTCCAAGACCTGATGCTCCTCCTGTTACTACAGCTACTGTATCTTTTAATTTCATATCCTCTTTCTCCTCCTATCTAAACCTAACTCTCTTTACTTTTAGAGGATCAGTTCCTCCAGTTTCAATCATTTCCCCCCTATTCTCCTATAAATACCTTACTGAGCCCATTATAACATGGATTATTCTTAATTTTCAGTATATTTATTGTAAAATAAAAACAGCCATAAGGACTGTTTCTATTCTTTATCTGCGGTGTTCACCATGATCCCAGCTACCTGGGTTAATCGATCATAAAACGGTTTTCCAGCTGGGTTGTCAAATAGGCCAATCTCTTCAAAAGCCTCACGCATGCAACGGAGCCAGCATCTTGCTCTCTTTGGTGTAATTTCGAACGGAAGATGCCGCTGCTGCATCGCTGGAGGACCGAACTCTTGACTGTAAAGGGCAGGGCCTCCAAGAAATTGTGGAAGAAATAGCTTCTGCTTTCTTTTAATTTCCTCCATGTCCCCTTCAAAAAGTGGCCGTAGCTCCGGGTCAGCATATACTTTTGGATAGAAAGCATTCACAAGTCGATCAATCGTTTCTTGTCCACCGATCTCTGAATAAAGTGTCTTAAATTTATATTCCATTTCCCATCACCTCAATATATTAACCACCATTATAGAATTAAATAGGAAATCATTTTGTGATCTATGTCACACCACTAGCTTTATGATGCACAAAACAATTCTTTAGAAAGCCACTCCTGCACAATAGTGGTACAAGGATTTTTCTTCTCCAAAAGTTTTGAAAAATTTCTAAATAAGATATTAAAATTTTGTAAAAATTCTGATATAATGGAAAAATAACTATAAATCCTTCTCCCCTCATCCTTTCCCGCCGTACTGTTTATCCCATAATTAAATATAACCAAAGGAGGTTCATCTATGTACAAAATTAAAGAAAAGGAAAAGCTATTCATTTACACTGGTCCAGATGGGTCTGGGCGAAAGACAATTGCAAAAATGGTTGCTACGATGTTCGATATGGAAACTGTCCTCTCCTATACGACACGTCCTCCCCGTCATTATGAAGTAAATGGTGAAGACTATCATTTTGTCGATGTTGAGAGTTTTAAAAGAATGGAAGAGAATCAGGAGTTTCTAGAGTCTGTGGAAATAGACGGCTTCCATTACGGAATTCGTGAGGAGGATATTGTAAAGGCTTTTGAATCCCATAATCTCGTCTATTTAACCTTGAATCCTCAAGGGACAGAGAAGCTAAAGGGCATGTACGGAGATCGTGTTATGCGATTATTCATATACGCTAACCGTGATACCGTAATCGAAAGACAAAAGGAGCGCGGCGATAGCGAGGAAGATATTAAACGCCATCTTGATCATTATCAAGAAATTATGGCGTATAAAGATAGCTGTGAATACGTTTTTGAGAACTTTGATTCACCACAGGTTTCCTTCCAAGTAAGCGAAGTGATTGAACAGTTCCTTGAGCGTGATATCATTATTACAGACTATTAATCCTGAAAACGAACGTTACTCCTTATTGGAAGTGCATGACGAGCAATCATTGTCAATGCATTTGCATTAAGGAGTAACGTTCTTATTATTTGTAGGAAAGCTTTTAGAAAAGTGCCCCTATTTATGAATATACACTTCCGTCCCAATTGGTACTCTTGATGACAAATCCAAGACATCACTATTATACATGCGGATGCAGCCGTGAGAGACCTTTTTACCAATTGAAGAGGGATTATTCGTTCCATGAATCCCATAATGGGGTTTTGATAATCCTATCCAAAGAACTCCAAATGGACCACCTGGATTTTTCTGTTTGTTGATGATTTTATAGGTTCCTCCAGGTGTAGGAGTTAGTATTTTCCCCACTCCTATCGGATAGGACTTGATAAGCCTGCTTCCATCAAAGAGTTTAAGTAGATGCTTGGAGGTCGAAACATCTTTCCACTTGACCAAGGTAAATCACCCCATTTTTAATACTATTCTACGGGGGATACAAAATTTTGTTCTTCCCTATCAATGAAACTACAAATCTTTCGACAGCTATTTACAAAGTCGAAACAAGACCCTATAATATGTTCTACATGATAATCAACGCATTCACTCATATAATCGCGGGGATATGGCCCGCAAGTTTCTACCGGAGTACCGTAAATACACCGACTATGAGTGAGCAATGGGGATACATCTATTTTGTAGGTGTTTATTCCATTTCCTTCTAAGGCAAACCTGAAGGTCATTGACTCACTCATTTTTTGAGGGTGCAATGATTTCAGGTTTTTTATTTTGACTAGGAGGAAAAATGATGGACTTACTCAAACAAAAGATTCAGTCAGAAGGCAAAGTATTATCCAATCAAGTATTGAAGGTGGATTCGTTCTTAAATCACCAAATTGACCCCGTATTGATGGTCGAAATTGGGAAAGAATTTGCAAGGCGGTTCCAATCTGAACGAATTACTAAGGTATTAACAATTGAGTCATCGGGGATTGCCCCTGGTTTGATGGCGGCACTGGAGCTCCAAGTCCCGGTAGTTTTTGCCAGAAAAAGAAAATCACTGACCCTTGTAAACGACCTGCTGACAGCAACGGTCCATTCTTTTACGAAAAATGAAACAAATGAAATCTCCGTTTCTAGCAAATTCATCGCTTCAGACGATAGGGTTTTAGTTATAGATGATTTCTTAGCGAATGGTCAAGCTGCCCTTGGCTTAGCTGAGATTGTAAATCAAGCTGGTGCTGAAGTAGCAGGATTTGGGATTGTGATTGAGAAATCCTTCCAGGAAGGCGGTCAATCGCTTCGGGAAAAAGGCTATAAAGTAGAATCCCTTGCCCGAATCTCCTCTTTGGAAAATGGAGAGGTAGCCTTTTTAGAGGAATTGGAGGTTGCTCTGTCATGAATACAAATCTATTAAAGACCGCATCGTTAGGCATCCAGCATGTGCTTGCCATGTACGCAGGAGCTGTAATTGTTCCGATTATTGTCGGTACTTCTCTCGGTCTGACAGCAGAGCAGTTAACCTACCTTGTTTCTATCGATATTTTTATGTGTGGAGTCGCTACCATTCTTCAAGTTTGGAAGAATAAGTTTTTCGGAATTGGACTACCTGTCGTTCTTGGCTGTACCTTTACGGCTGTGGGGCCAATGATTGCCATTGGCGGCGAGTATGGGATTTCCGCTATTTACGGGTCAATCCTTGTTTCAGGCTTAGTGGTTGTTCTTATCTCGACATTTTTTGGAAAGCTCGCCCGTTTCTTCCCTCCAGTTGTAACAGGCTCAGTGGTAACGATTATCGGAATTACCTTAATTCCTGTTGCCATGAATAATATGGCGGGTGGACAAGGGAACGAAAATTTCGGAGCTATCTCAAACATTTCCCTCGCTTTTGGTACCCTATTATTTATCATCCTTCTGTACCGATTTGGTAGGGGGTTTGTGCGAGCGATTGCGATCTTAATTGGTTTGCTTACTGGTACACTTATAGGATTTTTCATGGGAATGGTAGATTTCACCCCAGTTTTAGAGGCTTCCTGGCTTCATTTGCCACAGGTTTTCTATTTTGGGATGCCATCCTTTCATGCATCTGCCATTCTTACGATGACCATTGTCGCTGTGATCAGTCTTGTCGAGTCTTCTGGTGTTTATTTCGCCCTCGGAGATATCACCAATCGAAAACTAACAGAAAAGGATCTTTCAAATGGTTACCGGGCAGAAGGGCTCGCGATTATACTTGGTGGATTCTTTAATGCATTCCCATATACGACCTACTCTCAAAACGTCGGACTTTTGCAGCTGTCCGGGGTAAAACGTAATAATGTCATTTATACTGCCGCTGGGTTCCTTATTTTGATCGGATTCGTTCCCAAAATCGGTGCCTTTACAACAGTCATTCCTACTCCAGTTCTGGGTGGTGCGATGGTTGCGATGTTCGGTATGGTAATTGCTTCAGGAATTAAGATGCTCAGCAAAATTGACTTCGCTTCACAGGAAAACTTGCTCATTGTGGCCTGCTCGATAGGGATGGGTCTTGGGGTTACGACTGTACCAGCTGTTTTTGAACATCTCCCTGAGGGGATTCATATCTTAACGAGCAATGGCATTGTAATTGGAAGCTTGACAGCGATTATTTTAAACATCGTCTTTCATTTAGCACCGTCACGAACTAAAAAAATGCACGCTGTTGAGGAACAGCACGCATCATAGAAGTAAAGCGGGTCTATCCTTTTCATAGACCCGCTATTTAATTTTGCGTTAGTACAGCATTTAAGCCAAGGAATTAATGCACGGACGTTTTCTCAAACGGCCAAGCAGGCAGGTTTTTTCGGAGTGGCTTATCTTCTCGATAGCCTAATGCATACTCTCCCTGCATAATTGTGTGAATTTCTCGTGTTCCTTCATAAATGACAGGTGCTTTCGAATTCCGTAAATAGCGTTCGACCGGAAATTCATCTGAATACCCATTTGCTCCATGAATTTGGACGGCATCATTGGCTGCTTCAAATGCGGCATTACAGGCAATCCATTTGGCAAGAGACGTTTCCTTCGTATTTCGTATGCCCTTGTTCTTCAACCATCCCGCTTTAAAAACTAATAATCTGGAAATTTCTAAGTTCGCGCTCATCTTCGCAATCATTTGCTGCACGAGCTGATGACGACCAATTTCCGTTCCAAAGGTTTGTCGTTCATGGCAATATTTCAAACTTGCTTCTAAGCTTGCTGAAATTAAGCCAACAGCACCCGCAGCAACCGTAAACCTGCCATTATCAAGCGCTGACATCGCAATTTTGAAGCCTTCCCCCTCTTCCCCTATTCTATTTGCAACAGGAACCTTCACATCTGATAAAAATACCTCACCAGTATTCCCAGCACGGATTCCGAGCTTTCCTTTGATCGCCTTCGTCTCCACTCCCTCAAACGTTCGCTCAACAACGAAAGCAGATATCCCCTTATGGGCAAGACCTGGGTCTGTCTTGGCAAAAATTAAGAAATGATCAGCGACATCACAGAGTGAAATCCATGTTTTTGAGCCATTTAGAATATAATGGTCCCCTGTTAGAACGGCAGTTGTGTTCATTGCTGCTACGTCTGAACCTGCATTGGGTTCAGTTAACCCGAAAGCCCCAATCTTTTCCCCCTGTGCTTGAGGGACTAAATATTTCCACTTTTGTTCTTCTGTTCCCCATTGTAAAAGTGTCATGCTATTTAGTCCGGTATGAACGGATACGGCTGTTCGATAAGCGGTATCTCCCCTTTCCAGCTCCTCACAAACAATCGCAAGGGTGTTGTAATCCATACCTGCTCCACCATATTCCTCTGGAATACAGACCCCCATTAGCTGTAAATCTGCTAGCTTTTTCAACACGCTTGGTTCAAAATGTCCTTGCCGGTCCCATTCGCGCATATTAGGAATGATTTCCTTATCAACAAACCTTCTAAGCATCGACTTCACACTTTCCTGTTCCTCCGTTAATTCAAAATTCATCACAAAAACCTCCCAAAAATCCATGTTGTCTAAATATTTCTACTTTTCAGCGGGTATATCCTACCTCAAACTGCAAATATTTGGGATAGATACTTTTCGAACAAGAAGGGATTCGATTGCAGGATAGTGACTTAACGGTCCCATTTGGATCACTTTTGAACCGAATTTTCGGCAGGTTCGGCTCACTTCTGAAAGGAGCAACCCTGAGAAAAGCAAATACGGA
This sequence comes from Anoxybacillus andreesenii, assembly GCF_030813005.1. Taxonomy (NCBI): domain Bacteria; kingdom Bacillati; phylum Bacillota; class Bacilli; order Caryophanales; family Anoxybacillaceae; genus Anoxybacillus; species Anoxybacillus andreesenii. Next base: position 19,339 of record NZ_JAUSTU010000003.1, on the reverse strand, counting down.
ACAACAATCACCCGCCCGGTTGTATTTGTCAGTTGTCTATTCAACCCACAAGTAAAGCTTGGCTCAGCTGCCGCGAGATAACAGGTGGAAATCGATTCGATTTTGATTCGTTTTCTCAGCATATTTTCAATTTGGGCAAAGGCTTGATAAATGTCTGGATCACTGCTGCCACGTCCAACAATTAAGATCGAGTCATTTCGTTTCAAATCAATTATCGACTCATGTATTAATTCGACAATCCCGTCGACAATTTCTTCTTGTACCCCAAGTGCATTCAGAAGTTCAATACGTATTTGGGGGTATTTCTGTTTCCATCTCTTTACATTGTCGGGAATGTCTCGTTTCATATGCCCTGCTGCAAGAAGGAAAATTGGAATGACCGTAATGTCTGTTGCCCCTTGTTGAATACAGCGTGCAAACCCTTCATCCATTGATGGTTCTGACAGTTCTAGAAAACTTATTTCTTGAATCGGCAGTGGGGCTTTCATCATAATTTTTTGTAAAAAGCTTCTCGCCTCAAGCTCTCCTTTTTTCGAACGGGTACCATGGGCAACATAAAGAACAGCCTTCATACGACCTGCCTCCTAGCCTTCAATGGCTGGAAACAGAAGATTCACTTCTTCATGAAACCAGCTCAACGAGTCACTTAAACGAACGACCTCCCCGATGATGATCATACTAGGATTCGATATATGTGCTTTTTTTACATTCGCTTCAATTGTTTCTAACGTTCCGATCACCGTTCTCTGCTCAGCCAATGTTCCCCAATGAATAAGGGCGATTGGGGTCTGCGGTGATTTCCCATTCTTTATTAAATTTCTAACAATGGAGGGCAAATGGGAGACTCCCATATAGACACAGATCGTATCAACCGCTTTAGCCAAGTGGGACCACTCTTGCCCCTTCGCCATAAGATCTTCTTCGTGCCCAGTAATGAAGGCAAAGCTTTTGCTCAAATGTCGATGAGTGACAGGGATTCCTGCATAAGCTGCTGCACCAATTCCAGCCGTTATGCCTGGAACCACTTCAAATGGAACGTGGTTCACCGTACATGCATAAGCTTCTTCACCGCCACGTCCAAAGACGAATGGATCTCCTCCTTTTAGGCGGACGACATGACAACCTTTCTTCGCATATTTTACGAGTAGACGATTAATGCTCTCCTGTTTCATCGTATGAGCATGTGGTCGTTTGCCGCAATATATAAGGAGGGCTTTCTCACTGGCATATTGAAGGAGTTCCCTGTTCACCAGCCGGTCGTACATAATAACATCTGCCTGCTGTAAATATCGGAGCCCTTTTACCGTAATCAGCTCAGGATCTCCTGGCCCAGCGCCAACTAAATATACCTTGCCAACCATCGGATAACGCCTCCTTTAACTAGGAATAATTTCCTTCCCCTGCAAAAATTCAATAATCGTCGCAACTGCATCTTCCACCCTGATTTCATGTGAAGCAATCGTTAATTCTGGATCTTCCGGTCGTTCATACGGGCTATCAATGCCTGTAAAACCTTTGATTTCACCACGGCGAGCCTTTTTATAAAGCTCTTTCGGATCCCGCCTTTCACATTCTTCAATGGGACAATCAATAAAGATTTCGAAAAATTCTCCATCAGGATAAAGAGCTCTCACCTGTTCACGATCGGTTTTGATTGGAGAAATAAAAGCCGATATGACAATGGTACCACTCTCGACAAATAGCTTTGCAACTTCGCCAATACGCCGAATATTTTCAGTACGATCCCGATTTGAAAAGCCCAGATCCTTATTGAGACCGTGTCTAATGTTATCCCCGTCAAGAACATATTCCTTGATGCCTTGGCGAAATAACTCATGAGAGACGGCATTGGCGATCGTGGATTTCCCAGAACCGGATAGACCTGTGAACCATAGAACACAGCTGCGATGGCCATTTTGAGCGTGTCGATCCCATTTGGATACGGTTTGCTTATGCCATGTTAGGTTTGTCACTTGCAATTCTCTCCCCTCCTCAAACAGTAGATTTCTCCTTTAGCCCTTCAATGAGCACCTCAACTACTTCCTTGCGGCTGAATGTCGATGGTGGAAACGTTCCCGACCGCAATAGCTCCCTCACCTTTGTCCCAGATAGAATGACACGATCATCTTTTCCATGAGGACATGTCTTCTCTGAGCTCATCCCATCACATTTGTAGCAATAAAAACTATGCTCGAAGAATAATGGCTTAATCCCAAGTTCATCCTCCGTAAAATCACTAAATATCCTTTGGGCATCGTACGTGCCATAGTAATTGCCTACACCAGCATGATCTCTACCGACAATAAAATGCGTACAGCCAAAGTTTTTGCGAGCAATGGCATGAAAAATCGCTTCTCTCGGCCCCGCATACCTCATTGCTGCTGGGTACACACCTAGGTGAACTCTTTCAGTAGGATAATAGTTTTCGAGCAAGACCCGATAACTTTTTAACCGAACATCAGCTGGAATATCATCTGCTTTCGTTTCACCTACAAGCGGGTTGACAAACAGACCGTCCACAGTTTCAAGCGCTGCCTTTTGAATATATTCATGGGCGCGGTGAATCGGATTTCTCGTTTGAAAACCAACAATTGTCCTCCACCCTTTTGCAGCAAAAAGTGCTCGCGTTTCCTTCGGCTCAAACCATACGTCTGAGGAACTCCCTTTATCCACTTTCTTCACTAGGGTAATGTCACCTGCCACATAGACAGTGCCCCGTTCAAAAAGGCGCTTCACTCCAGGGTGAGCAAGCTCATTTGTTTGGTAGACACGAATCGCTTCCCTTTCTAAATCGGGTTCATACCATTCTGAAACGCGAATGACCCCATACGTATCACCATTAAATTTTAGCTTGTAATATTCTCCTACCGTTAAAGTGCTGGCGATAGCTGTAGACACTGGTAAAGTAATCGGAATCGACCAAACGAGCCCATTATGAAGTCGCATCCTTTCCAAGACAGAATCATAGTCTTTTTTCCCGAGAAAGCCTTTCAGTGGGCTATAAAGTCCGATCCCAATGAGCTCGAGATCACTTAAAGCAATCGCGTCAATCGGTATGCTCATGTGGATCGAATCTGTTTCAAGATTTGGGTCAAATAATTGCACAAGTTCTCCTCCATGAGGAGCTGGTAATTGGGTCAATTTTCTCCCTTCCTTTCAATAACATTGCTCGTTAACGCCATTTCAGCATCCTTTCTTGTTTGCAAAAACACCACACCGAACACTGAGATCAGGACACCTATGACGACGACAATCGGATAAAAATTATGCTCAATCAAAATTTGAATCAAAGTATAGGACAAGACCATCGAGATTAATGGGGAAACGATCCACACGGTAAAGAGCTGCATCACGACTTGCTTTTTTAATACGGACAGACCTTCCTTCACAAATCCGATTCCAATAATGGAACTTGTGGTAATCTGAGTTAACGGAACGGGGATACCATAGATCGAGGCAATCGTGACGATACTCGCTCCTGTACCCGATATAAGGCAGCCGTCCTCGAGCCGAATCGAGGTGATTCTTTTGCCGTTCGTTTCTAACACCTTCGCCCCTAAGAACAGGGCACCGAATGCAACAAATAGCCCACCAAGTAAAATTCCGCTTTCTATCGACATCACACCTGCCCCAACTAACGGACCAACCGCATTAGCAACATTGTTCATCCCTGCGGAAAAAGCTTCAAACATCCCAGTGACAATCAAGAGTAATGGAAGAATTTTAACGGCAACCTGCGTTCTTAAAAGCCCTTGAAATGGCTTCACCTTCAACACGAGCTGCCCTATAATCGCAAGTAGGAAGGCCAAGAATGGTGTTAAAAACCAAAATAAAATAATCCATGCTATTTTTTCGAGAAAAATGGTTTGATAAACGAGCCCCGCACCTATAATCGAGCCAACGACTACTTCGCTCGTAGATAAGGGAATCCCTAATATATTGGCTAAAAAAAGGGATAGTGCCGCTGAAAACAATACAATGATCGAAATGGCAATGGTGAAGGTTTCACTTGGAATAATTCCATTTCCTAATGTTTTGACTACTTCCCCTCCGCCAAAATAAGCGCCGAGAAAAACAGCGAAAGCACAAAGTAGTAACGCCATTCTCCTTTTGACAACGCCAGAACCGTAGGCGATTCCCATCGATGCCGCTGCCCCGCTGGCACCGATATTCAATGCAAAAAAAAGTCCGATGAGAATGGCGCTGATGCTCAAAACTATTCAACCTCCTCTAACTTGAATGAAGACCACACTCGGTTTTTCTCCAACCTGACCATCGTCCTGCACGAGGGTTCCCGTCCTTTGTGACCGCTACGGTGCACGGAAAACAGCCGATGCTCGGATAATGATGATCATGAAGCTTGTTATATGGAAGATGATGCTTTCGGATATACGACCATACATCCTCCCACGTCCAATGAATCAATGGACAGATTTTAATGTTTTTGAATTTTTCATCCCTATTTAAAAACTCTGTATTCGCTCTTGTAGGCGATTGCTCCCTGCGCAGCCCCGATATCCAAGCATCCTTTGTTGATAACACTTCCTGTAATGGAATGACTTTGCGAATGTGACAGCATTGATTTGGCTCCCTTTTCCATAAGGCTGTACCATATTGTGCCGATTGCTCATCTAGGGTGAGCTGGGGCTTCTTTTTCTCGATGAAGAGGCTCGGAAATCGTCTTTCAATGGCTTCAATGACTTCATATGTTTCAGGAAAATGAAGGTCCGTATCCAGGAAGACAATATGGGCATCACTCTTTACTTGTTGGATAATGTCGATTAATACGATCGCCTCCGCTCCAAAGCTTGATGCATATACGATTCTTTCCTCAGGAAAATTCCGATAGGCCCACTTGACGACTTCTTTCGCTCCTTTCGTCTCTTCATCGATTGTAAAATGGGGTGAACCGTATTGCTTAAGAAGATCATCCATCAGAAACCCTCCCTTCCCTTCCTAATGGTGGAAATTTGTACCATCCGTTGTTTCCTTTACAATTCCCACACGAATGACAAAATCTCCAAAACGTTCCTCGTCCAATCTTTCTTTGGCATAACGGGATAAAAGTACGGTTAGCTCCTTCAGAATTTCCTCCTCGGCAATGTTCTCACGATAGATTTTACTTAAGCGGCTTCCATCAAAGGCAGCGCCCAAATACATGTTGTATCTCCCAATTGACTTTCCGATAAAACCGATTTCTCCTAACGCATGACGGGCACATCCATTTGGACAGCCAGTCATGCGGATTGTGATTTCCTCATCTCGTAGACCATTCTTATCGATGATCCGCTCAATCTTGTCAATGAGAGTTGGCAAATACCTTTCTGCTTCTGCCATCGCTAGCCCACATGTTGGCAAGGCGACACATGCGATGGAGTTTCTTCTTAATGCACGAGCATAGCTCTCGTCATTCAAACCATATTTATCCAGTAGACGATGAATGTCTTCCTTGCCTTCTTCCGACACGTTGGCAATAATCAAATTTTGATTCGGGGTGATGATAAATTCTCCCTTATGCTTTCTAGCAATCTCTCGAAGTCCTGTTTTGGGCTTGAAGCGTTCCGTGTCCTTCACCCTTCCCCCTTCAATGAAAAGGGTGTAATTCCATCTTCCTCCTGTCCCTTTCACCCAGCCATATCGATCACCATTATGCTCAAAATGGAAGGGCTTCGCCTCCTCCAAATTCCACCCGAGGCGCTGTTGGAGCTCATTCTTCACCGCTTCGATCCCAAGGCGATCCACGGTATACTTGAAACGAGCATTTTTGCGAATGGAGCGATTGCCATAATCGCGCTGGATGGTGATGATTTTTTCGGCTACATCATTTAATTGCTCTGGCTTACAGAAGCCAATCACTTTTGCAAGCTGGGGATATGTTTCCACATCTCCATGGGTCATGCCCATCCCACCACCAATGGCGACATTGAAGCCTACTAAGCTTTCATTCTCAACAACTGCAATAAAGCCGATATCCTGTGAAAAAACATCCACGTCATTTGAAGGCGGAACAGCAATCCCAATCTTAAACTTCCGCGGCAAATAGACAGGGCTGTACATTGGTTCCCCTTCATCTATTTCTGGTGTTCCAAAAACCTTCTCGTTATCTAGCCAAATTTCGTGGTATGCTTTCGTTCGTGGCAATAGACCGTTGCTTAATTTTTTCGACCATTCATATACTTCGGCATGAATTTCTGATTGATAGGGATTAGCGCTACACATCACATTTCGATTGACGTCTCCGCATGCAGCAATCGTATCCATCAGTGCCCGATTTATTTCCTGCATCGTTTGTTTCATATTCCACTTCAAAATCCCATGCAGCTGAAAGGTCTGGCGTGTCGTTAACTTTAAGGAGTGATTCCCATATTTCTCTGAAAGCTCATCCATAACAAGCCATTGCTCAGGGGTTGCCACCCCACCAGGTAAGCGCACACGGATCATGAATTGGTAGGCAGGCTCAAGCTTTTGCTTTTGTCGTTCGTTGCGCAGATCCCGATCATCCTGAAGATAACTACCATGAAATTTTAGCAGTACATTCGAAGGATCCGATAGCCCTGCATGAAGTCTATCTGCCATCTCCTCCTTTAGTGTTCCCCGTAGAAAGTTGCTCTCTTTTTTTAACTGCTCATTCTTACTTGGAGGTCCTTTAGGAGCCTGTAAATGATCTCTACTCATATTCAAATCTCCTCTCTAGGATTTATTGGTTCATCTCATAAGTCTTTCTTCTCTCTAATACACATCGCGCTGGTATCTTCGCTGCTTTTGCATATCAGCTAGATAAGCTTCTGCTTCCTCGCGACTGTACGCACCCTCCTGAGCGATGATTTCGATCAGTGCTTGATGAACATCCTTTGCCATCTTTTTTTCATCACCGCAAATATAGACAACAGCACCTTCTTCTAACCAGGAGAAAATTTCCTTACTCTCTTCAAGCATGCGGTGCTGAACATACACTTTTTCTTCCTGATCTCGAGAAAAAGCTACAGTTAATCTAGTCAGAATCCCGTTCCTTAACCATTGATTCCATTCAGTTTGATAAAGGAAATCCGTCATGAAATGCTGATCACCAAAGAAGAGCCAAGCCTTCCCATCATAACCGAGTTCCTCCCGCTCTTGTAGAAATGCACGGTATGGAGCCACTCCTGTTCCAGGGCCAATCATAATGATTGGAACCTGAGGATCCTTAGGTAAGCGGAAATTATCATTTTCTTGGACAAAGACGGAAACTTTCTCACCAAGCTCAAGGCGTTCAGCCAAGTAACAGGAGCATACGCCCTTCCGTTCACGTTCATGATCTGTGTATCTTACCGTCCCAACCGTTAAATGAACCTCAGCCGGATAAGCCTTTACGCTACTCGCAATTGAATACAGTCGAGGTGGGATTTTTCTAAGAATCGACACAAATTCCTCCGCTGTATCCCCCCAGCATCCTACGTCCCGGACCAAATCGAGAAGGTCTCGACCCTTTAAGTAAGCCTTCCAATCCTTTTCATTGGAAAGTAGGGTGGCTAGTGCTTCATTCTGTGTGAGCTCAACGACTTTTTGTAATAGAGGTTTTGTTAGAACAGTAATTTCATAGTAGCTTGTGAGCGCTTCTCTTAAACTCACTCGGTCGCCTTGCTTTTGAATTGGGACTGATTCCTCTGGGCTCCATTTCAGTTCCTCAATAAGCTCAGCAACGAGAGCTGGATCGTTTTTTGGAAAAATTCCAAGACTATCCCCTGGTTGATAGGTTAGTCCAGATCCTGCAAGGGATAACTCTAAATGACGGGTCTCTTTTTCTGAACCTCTGCCATTTAGGTTGATGTTTTCCAACACTTCAGCTTGGTAAGGATGGCTGCGGGAATAAGATGAGACTGCCTGCTCCTGGAGTGGTAATGAGTGTTGAACCTCCTCAGCCATTCCCTCTTGTTCTTCTAAACTGTGAATCACTCCTTCAAGCCATTCGGATGCGGGCTCCTCAAAATCTACGTCACAGTCAAATCGTGGATAGAGCCGGACACCCCCAAGCTCCTCCAGGCGCTTATCGAATTCTTTCCCTACCTGACAAAAATATTCATAGGAGCTATCGCCAAGAGCGAGGACAGAATAGGAAAGTCCGTCAAGCTTCGGTGCCCGCTTACCATGCAGATACTCATGGAAAAGGACTGCATTGTCTGGTGGATCGCCTTCCCCGTGAGTACTGATAATGATTAAAAGATTCCGCACCTTTTTTAATTGATTCGCTTTAAAATCATTCATCGCCTCAATATGAACCTGATAGCCCTTTTCTTCTAATGCCTTTCCTGCCTTTTTCGCAAGCCCCTGTGAATTGCCTGTTTGCGATCCATATAAGATCGTCACCTCTTTTGAACGATTTTGTGCCACAGGGCGTGTCTTCGTTTCAGTAGCAGAACAGGCAAAAAAACCGCTAAGCCAGATCTTTTGCGTAGGCGTCAGGGACTCTAAAAGTTCATTGAGAAGCGCCGACTGCTTTGCATTAAAAGGACTATTTCCTACTTGAAGTTGCAACTTTATTCACCCCACAAAAAGATTCTCTTTCGAAACAAGATATGATACGATGAACATATCTTTACTTTTCCTATCAAATAAGTTGGTTTTATTTCTAAAAAAATATGAAACTTATTATTTCAAAACTGTAACGGAGAAAAGGGCATATGTAAAATCATTTTTCATAATGATGATCATTAACATTCCTAATAGTAAGGTGGGTGCTTGATGCAAATAGAAGAACTAAGAACCTTGGTTACTCTGGCAGAGGTCAAAAATTTCACAAAAACAGCTGAAATCCGCTTGATGTCACAGCCGACAGTGAGCCTACATATTAAGAATTTGGAGCAGGAGTTTCAAACAGAGTTATTTCAGCGTTCACCAAAATTCCTGAACATTACTCCAAATGGTCAGCTGTTAGTGGAGCGTGCCAAACAAATCATTGACCTCTATGAACAAGCCAAAAGAGACATTCTCGAATTACAGGAAGAGATAAAAGGGACTTTAAGAATAGGAGCCAGTTATACAATCGGAGAATATTTACTCCCCTCTCTTCTGTCCGATCTCCAACGTAAGTACCAAAAGCTCGAAATTGAAGTAATGATTGGCAATACTGAAGAAATAGTTGATTCTATCAGACAGTTCAAGCTCGAAATCGGTTTGATTGATGACCAGATGGATGATAAGGAGCTAGAAGTCATCCCTTTTATGGATGATCAATTAGTCATCCTTGCTTCACCTGATCATCCGTTAGCTCGGAAATCATCGATTGACCTTAAGGATTTACATAATCAATCTTGGATTACTCAAGAAATGGGTTCTGGGACTCGTGAATTATTAATGGGGATGCTTGATCGAAATGGATTATCGGTAAAATCAATGCTTTCTGTTAACAGTACTCAAGTGATTAAAGAATGTGTCAAGAATGGTCTCGGTTTATCGCTCTTATCTGTACGCGCCATAGCAAGGGATTTGGCAGAAAAACAATTATCGCTCATTCAAGTGAATGAGCTTGACTTTAGTAGCTCTTTTTCCTATATCTATTCACCCGTCATGCAGGAGAAAAAGAATGTGCAGGCGTTTATTGAAGCTGTGGATGAAAAGTGGAAGTTCGAGGGATGAACGTTTTCGATGTTAAAGACTTGAATTCTTAATAAACAGCAAAAAAAGCTGCAAATTTGCAGCTTTTTTATCTATTCTTCATGTCTCCCAACACAACGCTCACATTCATAATGAATTGATTTTTGCTTTTCCTTAAATTCTCCTCCACACTCAACACATTCCTTAATAATTGGGTTTGTTTCCATCATTTTTATTCCTCCTACCGTTTCATTTTGTTATCTTCATTGTACTATAACAGAATATAATTTGTAAATACTGTTATATAACTTTTTTAGATTTTTTCTAATTAAAAATAACCCCGATAATTTACCGAGGTCATCATTGATCACTCAAATTTCTCTGGAAACTGTTTGATAATCTCTTCTGTTAGAATATCTCCAAAGTGGATCAAATGGGTTTCATTCAAATCAGCCGTCTTAATATCTCCTTTTTATATTTTTTCCATTTTTAGTATTCATAAAAACGATTTTCTTATGCTGCTATCTTGATTATTTCTAAAGAAGAAATGCCATATTAAAGGTAGGAGTTGACAGAAAGGGGAAGAAATCAAATGGAATATTTGCCACGAGAACAGATTATTCAGGCCCTGCAAGAGCCATTTCAATCCTATGTCGAAAAGTATGGCATTGACGATATTGGAATTTTTGAAGAAGAGGGCCAGGACAATATTTATTATATGGGCTACACAGTGAAAAAGGATGGCAAAACCTATCATATTCATTCAACCTTCAGAAAGGATCATGAACAAGAACTTGCTCCGATCAATAATTTGTGGACAATTGAAACCGATGATCCCGATGGAAAGGACTCAACTGGCTTCACAAGCCTTGAAAATGCATTTCGTGAATTATAAAAATCCAAAGAAATAAAAACACCACCCGTTTAGCAAAATCGGGTGGTGTTAATCATTCCTATAGATCCTGGACCTTTGATTCAACGATGGGTACATTCATCTTCTCCTTCGCAAAAAAGAGGAGTAAGACAAATCCAATGCCGGCTAGAACAGCATAAATAACAATTAGATTTTCATAATGGATGAACTCTGAAACAAATCCAAACGTGAGATATCCGAGAGTTTGACCGATTTGTGTGGAATTCATATAAAGTGTAGTTGCCGTCCCTTGTGCTTCTGGAATAAAATCCTGAAAATATGAAATAGCAATGCCAGCCGTAATCGATACCTGAGCCGCGCTAAGAATTTGCAACGGATAAATTTGCCATGTCTCACTGACGAAACTGAACAAAATGAAATAGATTGTCGCAATAAAAAAACCGATTTTTACTAATAACCCATTATCCATTTTGGTTGCAAGAATTCCTACGGCAATCATAAAAGGAACCTCAAAAATGGGCGGAACACTAAAAATATAACCAACATCCATTTCCGACCCGTGAAGCACCTTTGTTACAAACTGTGGAACATTGAGCATATGAATGTTCATCGCTGCTGCTAATAATAATGCTGCGACAAGGTATGATAATAAATGCGGTCGAGCAAGATGTTTCCGAACTGCCAACGACTCCTTCGACGGTGTAGCTTGCTTCGGAACTTCTTTCAAAAAGAATAGAATCGTCATGAATGCGAAGAAGTATGCAGCCGAAACACAGAGAAAAAGTCCCTTAAACCCAATAATGACTAAAAGCCAAGCTCCTACTGCAGGTCCAACCGTCCAAGCAAGGGCAAAGAACATGCGCAGGACATTCATGATAAAAGGCGTTTCTTCACTCGGAATATTCGCAGCCTTCAACGCATCACGGGCATAAGCCCATAATTGTGGCACAGAAGCTGCTGTGGTTCCCAGCAGGAAAAACGCTGTAATCATGAGAGCGAAATAATCCCTCAATATGGCAAATAAGGCATAGCCCAAAACCCCAGTTAGAGAGGTAATAAGCAAAAGCTTTCGCCGGCTGGTTCTTGTATCGGAACGCTTTGCAATATAACTACTAATCAATACACCTCCGATGGCCATGACCGTCATAAAAATTCCAAAGCCTGCATTGCTCATCCCTACTTCATCAATACCAAAAAGAGATGAAAATGGGGCAAAAAAGGATAAGGAAAACCCAAAAATGGTGTTAATGAGAAAGAGGACTGGAAAGGTAGGAATGCGAAACACATATAGAACTTTATCCTTTACACTGCTGTTCTTCACGAAGTACCACGATCCTAACAATTGAGAATAATTACGAATTCCATTATAAACCCTATATTTCTGGTGTCTATAGATACCATCAAATGAATATCAAAAAAGTCACCCTCTAATTGAAGGTGACTTTTTATTTCATTTTAGGTCAATCTCATCTTAAAATCTTCATAACCAAACTTATGCATGATGCGGCAGTCGCCGTCTTTCCCTTTCAGAGCGATCGATGGCAGCGCCATTCCATTAAAGGTTGTATTCTTCACCATTGAGTAAATGGCCATATCACCAAACACGAGGCGGTCGCCGCTTTTCAAAGGCTGATCGAATGAATAGTCCCCAATATTATCACCAGAAAGACAAGTAGGTCCGCCAAGTCGATACGTATACGCCTTTTCCCCAGGTTCGCCTGAATCAAAAAGAGGCGGCCGATACGGCATCTCTAGTACATCAGGCATATGACAGGACGCAGACGTGTCAAGGATGGCGATATCCATCCCATTCTGAAGCGTATCAAGAACCGTTGTCACGAGGTAACCCGCATTCAAGGCAACGGCTTCCCCTGGCTCAAGATAGACTTCTAATCCGTATTTTTCCTGCATTCTTCTAATACAATCCTCGAGTAATGGGATATCATAATCCTCTCTCGTAATATGGTGGCCGCCACCGAAATTGATCCATTCCATTTGGGCAAGCCACGGACCAAATTTTTCCTCCACAGCATCTAATGTAGTGGCAAGGTCGTCTGAATTCTGTTGGCATAAGGTATGAAAATGAAAGCCAGAAATCCCCTCTAAGTCTTCAGGATGAAATTGCTCGAGTGTAACCCCGAACCTTGACCCGACAGCACAAGGATTATAAATTTCATGTCCGACCTGGGTGGAGCACTCCGGATTGATGCGAAGACCGACCTTTTTTCCAGCACTTAATACCCGATCCCGATACTTTTCCACCTGAGAAAAAGAATTGAAAATGATGTGATCACAATAGTGAATAATCTCATCCATTTCATCCTCTCGGTAAGCTGGGGAGAAGACATGATTCTCCTTCCCCATTTCCTCATAGCCGAGTCTTGCTTCATAAAGGCCACTTGCCGCTGTCCCACTTAAGTATTGGCGAATAAGCGGATAAGTGGAGTACATGGAAAAAGCCTTCTGGGCAAGAATGATCTTTGCCCCGGTCCGGTCCATGACACCTCTGAGGATTTTTAGATTTTTTTCAAGGAGTTCTTCATCGACTACATAACAAGGTGTTGGTAACTCTTCAAACCTCATCTTATCGCACTAGCTCCGGCTCTTTTTCATTTTCAGCCACAGTATCGACTAGCTCTGGATCAAAGCTTTCTTTCCATGGAAGTCCCCATTTGTTTAATGCTTCCATGAATGGATCTGGATCGAATTCCTCAATATTGTAAACGCCAGGCTTATTCCATTTACCTGTCATAATCATCATTGCACCGATCATCGCTGGAACTCCAGTCGTGTAGGAAACGGCCTGGGATCCTACCTCTTTAAAGCACTCCTCATGGTCACAAACATTATACACATAATAGGTTTTGTCCTTGCCATCCTTCTTACCGCGGAAAATACAGCCGATGTTTGTTTTTCCTTTTGTACGCGGGCCTAGAGAAGCTGGATCTGGTAATACCGCCTTTAAGAATTGAAGTGGAATGATTTGCTTGCCTTCAAATTCTATTGGCTCGATGGAAGTCATTCCAACATTTTCAAGACATTTTAAATGGGTTAAATAGCTTTGTCCAAAGGTCATGAAGAAGCGAATTCGCTTTAATCCAGGAATGTTTTGAGCAAGAGATTCTAGCTCCTCATGATAAAGTAGGTACATATCCTTTTCGCCAATTTCTGGGAAGTTATAGACGCGTTTGATTTCCATCGGCTTGGTCTCGATCCATTCACCGTTTTCCCAGTATCTTCCGTTGGCTGAAACTTCACGAATATTAATTTCTGGATTGAAGTTGGTTGCGAATGGATAGCCATGATCCCCTGCATTACAGTCAAGGATATCAATGTACTCAATTTCATCGAAGTGATGCTTTAAAGCATGTGCTGAAAATACGCCTGTAACACCTGGGTCAAAGCCGCTTCCTAATAGTGCGGTAATGCCAGCTTTTTCAAAGCGCTCACGGTATTCCCACTGCCACTTGTATTCAAACTTAGCCGTATCCTCTGGCTCATAGTTCGCTGTATCTAAATAATGCGTCTTCGTTGCTAAGCACGCATCCATAATCGTTAAGTCTTGATATGGGAGGGCCAAATTCATGACGATATCCGGTTTTACCTCTTCTATGAGAGCAATCAGCTCGTCCACATTGTCGGCATCCACTTGTGCTGTTGTGATCTTTGTTTTGCCTCCATCTAGCTTTGCTTTTAGGTCGTCACATTTTGACTTTGTACGACTCGCAATACAAATTTCTTCGAATACCTCGCTGTTTTGGACACATTTGTGGATGGCAACAGATGCCACACCGCCACAACCAATGATAAGTGCTTTACCCATTTTTCATTTCCCCTTTAAATTAGATTTTTTCACCTAAATAGGCAGAACTGAAGTTTTTGCTCAAATAAAAAAGCAAGTGCATACGCATATATGCGCACCACTTGCTTGTTGGTCATTTGAATTCGTAAGAAAAGCATACAGATCTGAACAGAACTCTTTTATAGACAGAATCATAGAAGAGCTTTTCTTTATTCAAATAATAGGTTCAGAGTCTATATAGCAAATAATTACTTTTACCACTCTTATTGACCGTTTCACAAGTTGATATGCAATATGCACTGGTTGTAAAGTAACCAACTTATAAAATTTGAGCTTCTAACTCAATCAATAAGGCAACAAAGTTGCCAATCGGCACTTGACCCGGCTGTCCGTATGGCCTTAACTCTCTTATTTTGAAGAAAGTGGTCAAAATTATCTGCTTGGAAAGACTCTGATATTTGAATATCTGCTCTCCATAAATAATACTTGCTTATCTTAACAGGAAATAATAAAAAAATCTATAAAAAAATAAAAAAAACTTTTATTCCTTTTAATGCTAAGTTGTTTATAGTTTTTTTAATCGTCAGGACTTGGTCAAAACAAACGTGACCGTTTCGAATTTATTTCAAAACGGTCACTCTCAAACAATTATTTAAATAGATCTGGATAGGCCATCTTTGCTACGAGTTCAACTGCCTCTCCAATTCTTGGTCCTGGTCGAGATGTGACATCAGGATCTAATTCAAAAATCTGATCAGATTTCACTGCGTCTAGCTGATCCCAGCCGGCACGACCTTTAATATCTCCAACCGGGTCCTCGACATAGTTAACAGTGGTGGCAATAATAGCAGGATTTCTCTTGATGACTTCCTCTTCTGAAACTTGAATCCATCCCTCTTGGTCTGCAAAAATATTCTCAACACCAGCTGCATTTAAAATTTCCTGCTGGAAGGTATTTTTTCCTGTTGTAAACGGAGTAGGATCAATTTCAAAATAAACGGTTTTCTTATCTGATACATTTGAGATCTTTTCCTCTACTCCTGCAATTTTTCCACGAATGTCATCGACTAATTCTTTGCCTTTTTCTTCAACACCCATCACTTTGGCAATTTGATCAATGTCACCGTAGACGTCATCAAATGAAGTCGCAGATTGGATGACGAATACTGGAATCCCCGCATCCTTCAGTGGGTTTAAAGTGTCGGCCTCTCCAATTGTATAGGCAATGACAACGTCAGGCTTTAGTCCAATGATTTTTTCTGCATTAATGTTCATGGAATCTGAGACGCGCTCAATATTCTGTGCTTCCTCTGGATAGTTGTCAAAATCAGTACCACCGACTACTTTGTCACCTACACCCAAAGCAAATAGGATTTCCGTATTGCTTGGTGCAAGAGAAACAACCGTTTCAGGCACTTTATCAAATGTGATGTCTGTTCCAGTGTCGTCTTTCACTGTATAGGATTCAGTTTTTGGAGCTTGCTTTTCTGTATCTTTGTCCTGCTTTTCTGGCTCTTGTGCAGAATTACATGCTGCTAGTAAAAAAACGAGCATCAATGCAGAAAGCCATTTCATAAGATTTTTTGGCATTGTGATTCCTCCTATTTTCTCGTTGGATATGATTTACTAATAAAAGGGATTTCCTCGACCCCATGCTGTCTATTGACATAGACCGCCATGACGAAAAAGACATTCGCTAATAAATGGGCATAATCAAACATGATTTCAGGTATCTCTTTTTCCAAGCTAACCTTATGTAGAGCGCGTACCGATTTCTTTGCTTCACTACGACAAACATGGAGTGTGCATGCAGCTTCTGTTCCTTGCGGTAAAAGGAAGGTCTGAATCTGCTCTTCAACCTCCGCCTTGTAAAAATCATACATCTTACTTAGCCGTTCCAAATCTTCTGGGAATATGGCAAGTTTTCCTCGTGCTGAGCCATTTAAATGATAGGCCATTGGGAGCAAATCTATTAAATCACTATGTACGACAGGTAAATCCTGTGTTTGCGAAGCGGCTTGTCCAATTCGAGTCGTCAATGAATCGGTCCTGATTTCAAAGTCTACTGTTGAAGCTGACTCACGCATAAATGGATAGCATAGATAGCGAGAATCCTTTTTCAATATTCATTCCTCCTCTCTTTTTTTTCGTGAATAGCTGCAGAACGAGTCTTCGAGATCATAAAAAAGCCGCCCATAAAAATTGGACGGCTATCATTCTATTAATTCTGATCAAGGCTGACCTATAAAATAGAAACACTGCCGTACAATCCTCTTAACTTCCGAAGAGCAAAATACGTTCAAGAATAGGCAGGTCTCCTGGCTCATGCATCATCTTACTTTAAGAACCTTCCCATTTGTTTAGAAACAAACAGTGGTATTTCTTATTTCATCAGCACTTACAGTTGCGGAAACAGCTTCGGATTTTCACCGAATTCCCTTTTTTAGCTAACAAGTTAGCACCTAATCTCTGCAAGACATATTCACATATGGATTAGTTTACATTATATTGATAGAAAATTAAAGGGAATTTGTCTATCTTCAGAAAACTGATTCTAACTGCTTTCAATCTTTTTCCCTCGCCCTTTGTGTATCTCTCACATTCTTTTGAACGGTTATCGCTGCAAATAGGCTAAGAACAAAGGCCATGCCATAAAAGCCTTTTTCGCTTAGTACGATACTTCCTGCGTTGTATAAACCGATTCCCATTAATGAAATCGATACGATAAGGGCAAACCAACTAATACCATAGTAAATGCTCGTTACAGGGATTCCCTCGTCCCTATCCCTTACAGCTTTTTGTAGGGATACAGATGAATAAAGTCCGAATATTAAAATGGCAAAATAATAGCCCTTCTCGTTCAACTCCATTCCTGCATTAAACAAACCGATGAGATAAGCACCAACACCAACAATTAAAGCAGCCCAAGATGCCCCTTTGAATTAAATATAGATTATTTATTATAGGATAGTTAGTCTATTATGAGGGCTAATTATCCTTTTTTATTTACATAATATATTAGTTAAATAATGGTTGAATATATGGTTTCAAAAGTTTAATATGAATATATAAACTAAAGAACGTTTGTTTGTTTTCAAGAGGACGTAGCCTCGGTGCGAGGATAGCACTCCGCAGAAACGATAGTTTCGAGGACCTTTAAAGAAACAATAAGGATAGTACTTTTATGAGCAGAGCCACTATTAAGATAATAAAAGGATTGGAGGTTATATCATGAGGATAGTTGAGGTAACTGTAGAAAATAGAAAAGCATTTCTTCTTATTAGAGCAGATGGGTTACCTGTAGAACCTGTTGCTAAGTATATGAAGTATTTACATAACAGAGAGGATAGTAGCAATACTTTAAGGACTTACTGTACGGCTTTGAAATTCTACTTTACATACTTAGAACAAATTGGAATAGATTATCAGGATGTGAGCTTTGAAAAATTATCTAACTTTATTGCTTGGCTAAGAAATCCATATGAAAGCAATAAAGTAGTACCTCATAAAAAATTACCAGCCAAACGTAGTGCGAAGACAGTTAATACTTACCTTACAGTAGTTACAAACTTTTACGATTATCTATACCGAAACGAGCTAATTGATTCAGATATTGTCGAGAAACTAATGAAGAAGATGTTTGTAGGTGCAGGTGGAAATGGGTATAAGGGCTTCTTACATCATGTGAATAAGGGTAAACCCACCACTAAAAATATCCTTAAATTAGATGAACCAAGAAGAAATAGAGTTAAAATATTTACAAAAGAACAGGTTGATGAAATCTATCAATCTACTACAAACATTAGGGATCGATTCTTAGTAAGGTTACTTTTTGAAAGTGGATTACGTATAGGTGAGGTCCTCTCTTTATTCCTTGAAGATTTTCTTTTTGATGCTAGAAAAAGGGAGCATAAAATTCAGTTAACTGATAGAGGCGAATTACCAAATGGCGGGAAATTGAAGACTGGTGAACGGAAAATAGATATTTCTCAAGGACTAATGGACTTATATGATGATTACTTGTATGAGGTAATTGATGAATATAATCCAGACCATAACTTTGTATTTGTTAAAATTTGGGGAAAGAATGCTGGACAACCTCTCACCTATTCGGATGTCTACGCAACTTTTAAAGAGATTGAGAGAAAAACAGGCATACATATTACACCACATATTTTTCGTCATACTCATGGGACAATGTTTTATCTTAAAACTAAGAACATTAAAGCGGTACAAGAGCGTTTAGGACATGCACAAATACAAACAACGATAGACTTATACATCCACCCATCTGAAGATGATATTCGTAAAGATTGGGAGAAAGTCTCTCACGTTTTTGAGATTGGGAAGAGTAAAATCACAGAGGATGAAATTAATTCAAATATTCCTGATGATTTAGTTCCCTTTTAATCTAGATTGATATTTAAGGAGGATAAACTTTGGAAAACAAAGTAGCAAGTAATCCAATTCAAAAAAGTGAATATTGGGATTTAATCACATCTACTCTTTCCTCTTATGAGGTTAAGGAAATTTCTAGAGATGGGAAGGTAATAACAGAGTTAGTTTATGATGATTACTTTTTAGTTAGTGATAGTTGGAATGTAAATGACATTGGTATTATTCCTAACTTTAAGGAACAATTCAAAAAATATACACAAAAACGTAAAAATGTAAATTTCACTTCCGAAAATCATAACTTTGCTTTAGAACTGAAATATGTTATGTTCCACAGATTGTTTAATGATGAAATTGGTCTAAGAGTCTTCTTTAGTAAATACTCTGGGTACATATATCGAATTATTTTATTTCTAAACGAAAAATACCCCAAACTCCAATCACTTCTTGATTTGGATGTTGATGAAGCTGAGAAAAAATGGATTTGGTGGCTAAATAACAACGGTCTAAAAACAACTAGGAAAAGTCATCATTATAAGTATGGTGGAAGAGAAATTAGATCAAAGTTAGCAAACTTCTTCCGCGCAGTTTATGAACAGTTATCTCATAAGCCCCAAAATGAACTTGGACAATAAGAGTATTTTATTTTATACTGCCTAATGTACCAAGGAGGTTAACATCATGCCAAGAACAAAACA